>DASQWI010000025.1 GCA_035640355.1 Actinomycetota bacterium | reverse complement strand
CCGCCACGGCCTGAAGGAAGGCATCGGCGACGAGGACGGTCGCGGGCGACCCGTCGACCGTCGCCTCCCAGCCGCCTTCCCACGCGTTCCGCACGACGACGAGCGAGGGCGTTTCGGCGCGGACGTCGATCCGGATGTCCTCCGGCCGAATCTCCCCGTACGTCGCCGAGCCACCCGATTCGTCCGCCGATGGCGCGATGCCGGGTTCGGTCTCGACCACGGCGGTGACAGCCGGATCGAACCCACGCGCCGTGACGGCCTGGAGGGCCTCGCCGAGGTCGTCGACCACGCGCCAGTCGGCAACGACGGACACGCGTGGCTGCGCCCCGTCGAGCTCGTACAGGACGTATCCGTCCTCCGCCGCCACGCGGTCACCGGTGATCGAGTCGGGGAGTTGCTGGGCCTCGTGCGCGATCAGGTACCTGATGCCGAGGAGACGAACGTTCTCCGGCGACGGCACCTGGATCACGGCGGCGTTGTAGAAGACCGGAAGCCGGTTCGTTGCTCTGATGTACGACCAGTACCGGGCGACCTGGATCGGCGAGTAGCCGAGCACGTCCTCGAGCTCGAACAAGGGGCCCCTCCCCAGCAACAGCGCCGGCCAGTCCGCCTCGTCCTGGGTGAACAGGTAGCCCTTGTTGAAGTACGCCGCCGGCGGTACCCACGCCAGGTAGCGCCCGTCGGCCCGTTCCGCGATCGTCCGCGCGATCGGACCCTGCTCGAGATACGCGTTGAGATCGATGTCGGGCCACCGAAGCGGGCCGTTGACCAGCACCGCGCGAGTGTCGCCCTCCAGTCCGAAGTAGATCGTCCCGCCGCGGTACGCCGCCGACCACAAGGCACCCGCCGTGAGCTCCGCGAGGAGCACCCCGACGAGCGCCGCCGGGGCCCATCGTCGTTGATTGACGAGCGCCCAGACGACGGCGATCACCGCGGCCGCGGCCGCGGTGAACACGACGAGGCGCGCCGGGTCGGCTCCGGCGAGGAGCGCGACGAGCAGGAACGCACCACCGGCGATCGCGACGACCCGAAGCGCCGAGGCGGATTCGGGCCGCCGGTCCAGGAGCGCCTGAACGCCGACGGCTCCCAGGACGGGGACGGCGAGATACGCCGCGTACCGCAGTCGTCCCGGGTTGTGGAGGTACACGTCGCCGAACGGCAAGCGAAGGACGAGTGCGCGGAACCACCCCGCGCCGACGAACAACGTGAGCGTTAGCAGGTAGCCGATTAGGCCCGCCACGCCGATCGCCCACACCAGGAAGCGGCGAGGACGGTCCCGGAACGCGAACGGGATGGCGAGCAGGACCACCGCGCCGACGTACGCGCCGGGCGTCGACGCGAGCGCCAACGGCCATCCGCTCCAGATGCCGTGGTCGGGGATCGGCCGGTCGAGCAGGCCCTGTGCGTCGACCACCGTGCCCGCGAGTTCGCCGTACCCGGCGCTGAGGCTGGAGCGCGCGATCAGCTCAAGGCGTGGGACCAGGATCGCCAGGTTCGCGAGCGGCAGGAACGCCACGAAGCCCACCGCGAACGCGACCGCCGAACGTCCGGAGAGGGCGCCGGCGCGTGTATCGCGCGCGGCACGCGCGACGACGTAGGCGACCGCGAAGCCGGTGCAGATGGCCAGGCCGTGTGACATGTGCGCCGTCGCCACCTGCCCCCATGCGAACGCGCCGAGGGCGAGCCACGGCGCTCTCCGCCATCCCGAAGCCGAATAGAGCCCGGAAGCTCCGACGAGGACGAACGGCGTCCACGCGAGGAACCCGGCGAACGGCAGGGCCACCGCGACGCTCGACGCGGCGATGGTCATCGCGAGCGACAGGCCACCTGCCGTTGCCGCGATGCGCCCGAGGCCTTCCCGCCGCAGGAACCACCACAGGCCAACGCCGGCGATGATCGGATACGCCACGATCATCGCGCGCAGCCCATCGCCGCAGCCGAACAGCCACGACGCAAACATCGTCGTCATGGAGAGCCACCCCGACTGCGCGTCGGCGGCGAACGGCCTCCCCGCCATCTCGAACGGGTTCCACAGCGGCACGTGTCCGCCCGACAACGCGTCGCCCATGAAGCACGACCACGGGAGCCACTGGGAAAGGACGTCGGGATGCTGATTGGTCAGGCGGGGGAGGAACGCGAAACCGCGCATCGCGACGAGAACGGACACGACGATCAATCCAGGTCCTGCCACCGCGACTGCGATCCTCGTCGCACGCGAGGGACGACCGGCACCTGAGGGTGCGACGTGGGGGCCCGTCTCTCGCGTCGCCGTGTCCATTTGCCCAGGCTATCCGCACCGGGTTCGTTCCTGAGGGGGAATGCCTCTGTTACACTCCGCCCGGTTCAAGACCCCGGGATTTCTCCCCGAAACCAAGGGCAATGATCAGTCTTCAGCGCGTCACGAAGGTGTACCGGAACGGCACGACGGCGCTCGACGACGTCTCCATGGAGGTCGAGAAGGGCGAGTTCGTCTTCATCGTCGGTGCTTCGGGTTCGGGGAAGTCGACGATGATCCGCCTCCTTCTCAAGGAGGACGAGGCGACAAAGGGCGACATCTACGTGGCGGGCAAGAACGTGGCCAAGCTCACCGCGTGGAAGGTGCCGCACCTGCGCCGGAACATCGGCACCGTCTTCCAGGACTTCAAGCTGCTGCAGGACAAGACGGTGTTCGAGAACGTCGCGTTCGCGCTCGAGGTGATCGGCAAGACGAAGAACGTCATCGACCAGCGCGTTCCTGAGATCCTCGATCTCGTCGGTCTCGGCGACAAGCTGAACAACTATCCGGACGAGCTCTCGGGTGGCGAGCAGCAGCGCGTGTCGCTCGCGCGCGCGTGCGTGAACCGGCCACTCGTCCTGCTCGCCGACGAGCCGACCGGCAACCTCGACCCCAGCACCTCCGTCGACATCATGCGGCTCCTCGACAAGGTCAACCGGATCGGGACCACCATCGTCATGGCCACGCACGACCAGGCGATCGTCGACGCCATGCGCCGGCGAGTCATCGAGCTGGAGAAGGGTAAGGTCGTCCGGGACCAGGCCAGAGGGGTGTACAGCTGATGGCCAAGCTCGACTACTTCTTCCGCGAGACCACGTCGGGACTTCGGCGAAACGGGCTCGTGGCGTTCGCCGCGATCAGCACGACGTTCATCGCCCTGTTGTTGTTCGGCCTCGCCCTGCTGATCAGCCGGCAGGTCAACATCATGATCGACCGGACGACAGGGAACGTCGAGGTCGCGATCTACCTGTCGGATCCCGTGAACGACCAGAACGTCGCGTCGCTCAGGGAGACGCTCATGGCGCTCCCGATCGTCGCGACCGTCGACTACGAGAACAAGCAAGAGGCGTACGAGCGGTTCCAAGATCTCTTCGCCAACTCACGGGAGCTCGTCGACAACGTCGATCCCGAAGCGCTGCCGGCATCGCTCCGGGTGAAACTGTCGGAGCCGGAGCGGTTCCAGGAGGTCGCGGCGGTCCTCGGGTGTGAACCGGGCCGGGGCGGATACGTCTGCGCCGCGCCGGGCGTGGAGACGCTCGTCGATCAGCGCGAGTTCCTTGACCGGCTGTTCGCCGTGACGCGCGTGTTCCGCGTCGGCGTGCTCCTCGTGGCCATCGTGATGCTCGTATCGGCCGCGGTGTTGATCGCGAACACCGTGCGGATGGGTCTGTTCGCTCGCCGCAAGGAGATCGGCATCATGAAGCTCGTCGGGGCCACCAACTGGCGCATCCGCATCCCGTTCCTCATCGAAGGGTTGTTCGAGAGTCTTATCGGAGCCGTCGCCGCCATCCTCGTGTTGTTCGCCCTGAAGGTCGCGTTCATCAACCCACTGAACAACAGCGTGCAGTTCGTGCCGTGGATCGTGAACCGCGACGTCCTCGCCATCGTTCCGTGGCTCCTTTTCGCGGGCGTCCTCGTCGCGATCGTCGCGGGGCTCGTGGGGATGCGTCGCTTCCTCGACGTGTAGTGGGCCGCAGGGCCGAGGGCGAATACCGGACCGTTGTCTCCAACCGCAAGGCGAGGCACGACTACGAGATCCTCGAACGGTTCGAGACGGGCATCGTGCTGACCGGCTCAGAGGTGAAATCGCTCCGCGCGGGCCGGGGCTCGCTCGCCGAGGCGTACGGGCGCGTTCGCGACGGCGAGGTGTGGATCGAGGGGATGCACGTCCCGCCGTACGAGCAGGCGATGGACAAACGGACGCACGACCCCATCCGCCCGCGCAAGCTGCTGCTGCACCGCGACGAGATCCAGCGCCTCGTCGGCAAGACCGCCGAACGGGGATTGGCGCTCGTCCCGCTGCGCGTGTACTTCGCACATGGTCTGGCCAAGCTGGAGCTCGGCCTCGCCCGAGGGAAACGTCAGTTCGAGAAGCGTCAGGCGATCGCGGAACGGGAGCACCGCCGGGAGATGCTCCGCGAGGCGGGGCGAAGGAGGTAGCCGGTATCCTTCGCGCCCGCGCCCGTGCCGAAAGGAGCTCCGTGGCAACGAAGGCCGCTCGCATCGTCGGTGCATCGGTCGTGACTCTTGGACTCGTCGCGTGCGGCAACGGCGATGGCGAGGAGGCCGTCTCAGCGGAGACGTATGCGCAGCGCCTGTGCGCGAACATGCAGAGCTACATCGACGAGGTGGCGATGCTGTCGACCGACTTCGCCGGAGAGCTGGACCCCGCGGTGGAGCTCAGCGAGCAGCGGGATGCCCTCCTCGCGTTCCTCGACGACGTGCTCGTGGCGACGGATCGGCTGATCGCCGGTATCGAACGTGCCGGCGTCCCCGACGTCGACGACGGCGAGGAGGTCGTCGCAGCGATCGGGGACACCTTCGCGGAAGCGCGGGCGATCCTCGTCGACGCGAGAGGGCAGGTGGAGGCGATCTCCGTCGACGATCCGCAGGAGTTCGCCAACCAGCGGAACGAGATCGGCGAGACGATCCAGACCTCGCTCGGCGCGATCGGTTCGTCACTAGCGTCGATCAACGCGCCCGAGCTCACGGAAGCCCTCACTGCCGACCCCGAATGCGCCGCGCTCAGCGCGCCCGGATAGGCGTGAAAGGTCGCCGTATACTGACCGGACAACCGCATATGGGGGTGTACTGGCTTCGACCTGAGCGATATCCGTTCAGGGGAAGCGGGCCGAGGTCCCCGGATGCCTCGTAAAAAGCCGGGACAAACACAAGCGCCGATACTGATTACGCGCTCGCTGCCTAAGTAGTTAGGTAGCCGTCCGCCCGGGGTCGCCTGCGACTCGGGACCGGGCGTCGTGAGCAGGCTCACGGCAGCGGCTCCGCCCGGGGGCCGCCGTCGGACACCTCACCTGGGCTAGCCGAGAGGCGCTCCGCCGGTGGGAGCCTCGAGGCGAGATTCCTCCACCGGCTGCGCCCGGAGAAGCCCTGATCGGTCGCCCGGGGACGGGGGTTCGATTCCCCCCACCTCCACCATCGCGCATTGGACGATGAGTTTGAGCGACTCGCCGAACTCGCGAACGAGTTCGGCGCGTATCTCACCGTGTGTGGGTCTGCTGGGTGCCCGGCGCGCCTTCACCGGGTTTCCCTCGATGCTTCCCTGTTACCCGGGCTGAGAGGAGGATCCGCGGGGTGACCAGCACGCGTCGAGCCCGGCGCCTTCGCCGGGCCCTCGTTGCGGGCGGTCTCGCGCTGGCGATGATCTCGAGCGCATGCGCGGGGAGTGACGCTGGCTCCGATCCTCGCTCGAGCCCTCCTGAGCAGGAGCGGACGTCGGCGCCGGTCCGCGAGCTCACGTCGATCGGAGCGCTTCGAGATGCGTTCAACGACGACGCAGGGTCGTCCCGCCTCATCCTGCTCATCTCGCCCACCTGAAGCACGTGCCTCGCTGGCGCCAGTTGGGTGCAGAGGGAGATCCTGGAGGCGGAACCGACAGCGGAGCTCCGCGTCTACGCGGTCTGGGTTCCGTTCTCCGGAGGGACGAGCGAGGCGGCGGACGTATCGCGAAGCGTCCTGCCGGACCCGAGGGTCACGCACTTCTGGGACGGGGACGCGGTGACGAGTGATTGGTTCGCGGAGAACGTCGATCACAGCCCGTTCCCGGCGTGGGACGTTTTCTACCTCTTCGGTCCGAACGCTTCGTGGACCGATGTCCCGGGGCCCATCGTGAGCTCCGGCGCCACGATCATCGGTCAGAGTTCCGCGCTCCAGGACGCCATCACGCCGCTCCTCGCGAGGTGATTGGCCGCACGAGGTCAGATGGCTGACGTCATCGAAGAACGGTCCTCACGGCGATCGGTCCTTGCCGCCGCGGTCACGATGCTCGTCCTCGCGGTCGCCGTGATCGCGGGGCTCATGTCGCCGACGACAGGCGGCACGCCGGTGATCTTCGTCGAGCGGATCTCATCGGCGATCAGCAACACGGCGCCGCGGGTCGGCGATGCGTGGTGGGTGTATGCGTTCGCGCTCGGAGCGGTGGCTGCGTTCAACCCGTGCGGGTTCGCGCTCGTGCCCGCATACCTCGGCCTGTATCTCCGTGATGACCTCACCCAGTCCGGACTTGGCGCGCGTGTTGTACGTTCGGTCACGGTCGCTGTCGTCGTGGGGGCGACCTTCACCGCGCTATTCGGAGCGGTAGGCGCGATCTTCGAAGCGGGATCCGCGCTCATCGTCCGCTCTCTACCGTGGATCGGGCTCGGGGTCGGAGTGTTGCTCGTCATCACCGGAGGGCTGGCCCTTTCCGGGTTGCCCATCGCGTCGAGCCTGCCTCAACGGCTGGCTGCCCCGATTGGAAGGGGAGCACGCGTCACGGGTCTGCGGGGGTACGCGGCCTTCGGATTGGCTTACGGCGCCGCCTCCCTCGGGTGCACCCTCCCGCTGTTCCTGGCCCTGATGGGGACGGCCACCACGACGAGCAGGCTGTACGGAGCCTCCGTCATCGCCTTCGCGTTGTACGGGGCCGGGATGGCGACGGCGTTGGGAGTCCTCACCGTCGCCGTCGGCGTTGTGAGCTTTGGCATCCTGCAGCGCCTGCGAGGTTTCGTGCGGATCGTCACGACACTCAGCGCCGGTCTGTTGTTGCTCTCGGGCGCGTACGTCGTCTACTACTGGTTGACCGCGGGGAGAGTGCTTCTTACCTGAACAGGCTGAGGACCTGGTCCACGCTAGTCGCCAGCAGCGGAGAATTCGTCGATGGCGGCCAGACAACTTGCACCAACCGGTTGGTCTCACTACGGTCCCCGCCGATTCGCCGCCGATGCGAGGAGGGCACGATGAATGCCGAGGCGCGGGTTCGAGAGCTCGGGCTCGACCTGCCGGACTTTTCAGTTACGTCCTACTACGGTCCCAGCTACGGGAGCATGAAGTCGCACCATCAGGTCGGCTCTCTGCTCTTTCTCTCAGGCCATGTACCGGAGCTCCAGGGTGGTGGCGTTCTGCACCCCGGGCGCCTTGGGGCGGAGGTCACGATCGAGCAGGGGTACGAGGCTGCGCGGCTGACGGGAATCAACGCGCTGGCCGGCATCCGATACGCGATCGGTTCCCTCGACAACGTCAGGTCGATCGTCCGCTCACTGTGCTTCGTCGTCTGCCTTCCCGAGTTCCACGACGTCCACAAGGTGTCGAGCGGCGCGACCGACCTGTTCCGCGACGTGTTCGGCGAGGAGGCGGGGCTCGGCGGCCGGGCGACGATCGGGGTGACCAGTCTCGCCCGCAACCACTGCTTCGAGATCTGGCTCACGGTCGAGGTCGAGGCGGGATGAATCAGCGTCGACTGACGAGCGCCCCCTCCGGGCCCGCTCGAACCACCACGGTCTCGTCGGCGTCGACATCGTTCACTGTTGCGACGACGACCGGCATCGCCACGTCGTAGAGCTCGCGGGCGACGATGGCGCCGAGCGCCAGGATCGGGTCCGGCTCCGCCAGCACGATCGCCGCGGGCGCCGTTCCCGCCCTGATGGCCTCGGCGAGCACGCTCGAGCTCGAGCTCGATCCTCGACCGGATGGCATCACCAGGACGCGGCCGGCGACGTTCGCCCCGCGCTGCGGGTGGTGCACGTCGACGATGTCGCCGGACGCGGGGTCGATGCCGCCCCAGAAGCTCAGCGGCTCGTCCAAGACGAGTGCCCGGCCTTCGGCTTCGCCGGCGACGAGCGTTGTGGCCTCAGGCATCGCCCCACAGCTCGGCGTCCCGAACGACGTGCCCTTCGATCGCCGAACGTACGCACTCCTCGAGGCTGCCGAACGTGACCCGGACGCCGATGTTCGCGGGCGCGTACCACGCCCACTTGGCGGAATCCGTCATGACCGGACCGCGGCCGACGAGCGGCGCGATGTACGTGCAGGTGTCCGTGACGACGTTGACCCCGGCAGACGTCAAAGAATCCGCGACGCCGAGGCGCTCCGCATCGGCCAACACGTTGCGGCCGGTGTTGACCCACACCGGTACGCGCGTCCGGCGTCCGGCAAGCAGCGCCGCGAGTCGCTCGAGCTCCGCGAGCGAGGCGTGCGGCGTCCCCACGCAGACCGCTCCCAGCTCGTCGCCGTTGGCCGTGGTGAGCTCGTCTCGAGCGAGGCGCAGCCGTTCGAGGGTCACCGTCTCTTCAGGGACGTCGGCGCCGCCGGTGGCCGCCTCGAGGGTCGGCGCCTCAGGCGTGATCCCCACGGCGTGGAACATCGCGACCGATCCGGACGAAGCGGCGGCCGCGCCGAGGGACTTCAGACGGTCCTCCGCCGCATCGCGCGGCAGGCCGACGATCGCCGGGACCGCGGCGCCGGCGACGTGGCCGGCGGCGTGGCCGAGGGCGGGATAGAGCACGTCGGATTCGAGCAGCCGTGACGGGATGCCGTCGAGTCGGAGCACCACCGTCGCCAGGCGCTCCTCTTCGCGATGCAGTCCGGCGTATGGTGCCCGACCGGTGATCGCGGCGCAGACGTCGATGAAGTCGCCGTACCGGTTCGTCCGCGCGCCAAGGACGGAGTTGCAGAAAACGATCGCGTTCGACTCGGCCCACGCGACGTGCTTGCCGAACCCGGGTCGATCGGGGAGCTGGTACGGCGCGCACGTCCACGTCGGGCGGCACCCCATGGCGACGTAGGCGTCCATCTGCCGGCGGGCGTTCGCCGCCGTCGCGCCGTTGCCGTGGTAGCGCTGGGGGTGGAGGAGGTCGAGATAGCCGACGTTCAGCGTGGTCGGAACGGCGACGCGTGCATCCCCGGCGACCAGCCGCTCGGCGAACTCGAGACCGGCAACGCCGTGATAGAGGCACCCATCGACGTGCCCCGACTCGATGTCGATCAGGCGGTCGGCGCCCATCACCTCCGCGGTCTCGAGGACGATACGCATCGCGAGCACGGCGGCGTCGCCGTTCGAGCCGGAGAGGAGCGCTCGGTCGTGCGCCGACGTCTCGACGGGCACGACGGTCCCTACGAGTCCTTGGCGGCCGCCTCGAAGACCAGGATCGAGCGCTCGACCATCTCGTCGTTGCCCGTGACGGAGATACGGAACCGGCCGGGCATCTCGACGAGCTCCCCGGGGAGCACGTAGACCTTGTCACGCGCGAGCCGATCGGTGAACCGGACGTCGTCCTCGATGGGACTCCTCGGGAGGAGGTAGAACGTCCCCTCGGGCGAGTGGAGGTCGTATCCGAACGAGCGGAGCGCATCGACGAATCGATCGCGACGCCGCTGGAGCGCCTTGATGTCCACCGTGAGGTTGTCCAGGTCCCCGAGCGCCCGCTGCAAGATCGAGCCGGGGACGCCCTGCCCTCCGAACGTCAGCTGCGCGAGCCAGAACGCCTCGCGCATGTGCCCTCGATCGGGCATCGTCGGAGGGAGCGCAATGTACCCGACGCGTTCGCCCGGCGTGAGCAGCTGCTTCCCGTACGTGTAGACGAGGAACGAGTAGGGATAGAACTCCGTCGGGCTGAGGAACACGCGATCGTCGAACACGATCCTCGAGTACGCCTCGTCGGAGATGAGGTAGATCGGTCGGCCGTTCCGTTCCGACGCTCGCGTCAGAACGCCCGCGAGACGCTCGAGGGTCTCGGGTGGATAGATCTTTCCGGTTGGGTTGTTCGGAGAGTTCACCAGGACGGCGCGCGTCCGCGACGTGATCGAGCGTTCGATCGCGTCCACGTCCAGGTCCCACGTCTCGAGGTCGACTCGGACGCGAACCGGTGTAGCTCCGGCCGACACGATCAACGCCTCGTAGAAGAACCAGGGCGGTGAGCAGAAGACGACCTCGTCACCCGGATCGGCGACCGTCCGGATCGACAGGTTCAGCCCGGTGAACGCGCCGTCGGTGAGCATGATGTCGTCGGGGTCGAAGGGAACGCCTCGGCGCTCGCGAAGGCCCGCCGCCGCTGCCTCCCGCGCGAACGGCTCGTTGAATTTGTACGCGTACGAGTCCCGGTCCTCGGGGACGGCCCAGCGCTGGAGCGCGTCGACGAACGCCGTGAGCGCCACCTCCTGGGGATTCCCGGCGACGAAATCGCAGAGCTCCGGATCGGACGGATCGCGCCTCGCGTACGACGAGTCGGCGAAGAACCGCATCAGCGGTTCCTCCAGCCGGATCAGACGCCGCATGGTCTCGGAGAACGCGTGCGTCATGGGGCGCGAACGTACCACGGACGCCCGAAGGCGCTACCAGGTGACCGGCGGGAGCCCGAGGGGGTCGGCGTCCGGGTACGACGTCTCGCCGAACCGCGACAGGTCTGCAGAGGCGAGCTCCGCGATGAACGACGTCGGCAGGACGGCGGCGAAGGTCCGTGCATCGAGACGATCACGCCGGATGGCCGCTCGAGGAATGTACGGGCCGATGTTCTCGCCGTATCGGTACTCGGCGAGGAACGCCGCCACGTCCTCCGCGGTGATGCCCGCGTCGAACAGCGCGGTGCGGTCCAGGTACACCTCGGACGGCGCCACGTTCTGGACCAGCCTGAACACGGTCGTGCCGAACTTTCGTCTGAGGTCGTCCCCGAGCTGGATCGGGTCGATGCGCACGCCGCCGCTGGGATCGATCTGCGGGCATTGGCCGTGATCGGCGGTGACGATCAAGACGAACGAGTCCCCGAACCGAGCCTCGAGCAGTTCAGACAGCAAGCCGATCTCCTGGTCGACTGCGCCGAGTACGTCGGACTGATGCGGGTCCTCGAAGTTGTACACGTGCCCCGCGTAGTCGGGCGCCTTGAAGTTGACGTACAGGAGATCGGTCACGTCGTCGTCGCCGATCGGCTCGGAGTCGAAGGTCGCCTCGATCAGCTCACCTTCGTAGCGCACGATGGGTGGGGAGCAGCACATGGCCTTCCTGCCCATCGGATCGAACGGCGACGGCGGCGGGCTGCCGTACGCGGCGGTGAGCGACTCGAGCCGTTCGAGCCCCGGAACCGATCGAGGCAGGCGGTACAGGTCCGGGTTGTGCGGCTTCCACCCTCCACCACCCTCCTCGTGCCAGAACACGCCGACAGGTAACTCGCCCTGGGGGCGGCCGCCTCGACCCAACATCCCCAGATGCCACACCTGGTAGCCGATCTCGCCCACCCACGCCTCGTTCTGGCTGTGCTCGGTCCAGCGATCGGCGAGCGTCGGCTCGAGCAGGAACGAAGGATCGACCCGACCGGGATCGCCCCACGCCTTCACCGGGTGGCCCCGGCGACGGACGTTATGCCCCGTGATCCCGTGCGTGCGGGGGAAGGCGCCGGTGCCGATCGTCGCGTGCGCTGCGGCCGTCACCGCGGGGAACGAGCCGGTGATGGCGTTTCGATACGTGGCGCCCTCGGCCATCAGACGCTTCAGGTTCGGCCAGGCGTCGGGCCACCTGTGCAGGACGTTCCATCCGCCGCCGTCGATGACGAACGTGACGATGACTCGCGGTGGCTCGGGCGGCGAAGCGACACCGGGCAACGGCACGCCGTCGGCTGCCTCGAATCCGTCGAATCCCATGAGTCTCGCCGTCGTCGGGGCGAGGTCGGCGAGCGTGACGCGCTCCACGTGGTCCTGCGGCTCGATCCGGTTAGGCGACCACAGGACGATCGGCATGCGCTCTGCGTACATCCACACCACCGCGTGACTCGAACGAGGATCGTTCGGGACGAGCGATCGCGACTCCTCTTTGTAGTTCGAGCTCGAGAACGGGGTGACCAGGAGCTGGAGGTCGCCCGAGCGTTCGGGGTGGTACGCCCGTACGACGAGCTCGAGGTACTCGGCGCCGAGATCCGTGGCGTCGGCTTCCAGGCTGGGACGAGGGTCGGGGCGTGACCGACGTCGCACGGCGGTGCCGAGCGCGCCCCCCGCGGCGACGAGCGCCAGCCCAGCTCCGCAGGCGAGGCCCAGGAGCCGGCGTCTGCTCGGATCGGGGATGCCGCTGCCAATCGCGCGCTCCCGGGCGATGAGCAACGCCGTCGCCAGGACGAGCACGCCGGTCAACAGCCCCGTGACCAGACCGACGGTCTCCGCGACGACGAGCGTCACCGCGCCTCCGGAGGCGACGAGCAGCACGAACCGGACTCGAGGACGCACGGTGTGCTGATTGTCTCTCACGCCGGCGGGAACGCTCGGCCTGCTCCCTATCTGGAAGTGGCAGTTACGCGCGCTTGCGGGCGAGATCGAGGAAGGGGAGGTCGACGACGGTCGCGTCGACAGTGCCGCGTTCGCCCTCCACCGTCCACTCCACACCGACCCGCACGCCGGAGCGTGCGAACTGCGGCGGGAGCGAGCCGAACCCCACCATCTTCTTGATCGTTGGTCCCCGCGTGACACTCGTGGCTCGGCCCGCCTGCCCGCCCCCCGCGTACACCGGAACCGGGTCACGGTTCACGGCCGCCGAAACCGCGGGCGGAAGGTCGTGCGCGGCGAACATCGCTTCGATCCCCAGCCAGTCCAGCTCCAGGCCGACCAGTCGCCGTTCGGGGCCGCCGCGACGATGCTCGAGCTCGAGGGCGCGCCGCCCCACGAAGCTCGGTTTCGACAGGTCCACGAGGCGTCCGAGCCCGATCTCGAACGGTGAGTACATCTGCTCCTGGCTGACCGCGTGACGGGCGCTCGTGTATTCGGCCTCGATCAGGATCAGGCCGGCCTCGACGCGCGCGACGTCGAGTGCGCGGATCCCCGCGGCGCGGATCCCGTGCGGCTCGCCGGCCTCCCACAGCGAGTCCCACACATCGAGCGCGGCGTCGGCCGCCACCCACACCTCGTAGCCGAGGTCGCCCGTGTAGCCGGTCCGCGTGACGTTCACGTCGACGCCGCCGACCTCCGTTCGCCGATGCCCGAAATACCGCAGGCCTGACCAATCGCCGCGCGTGGCGCTTTCGAGGACGTCCCGGGCGCGAGGACCCTGGACGGCGATCGCCGCGATCTCTTCTGAAACGTCCCGGATCTCGACGTCGAGACCGCCCGCGTTCAGCTCGAACCAGCGGTAGCTGGGATCCGCGGCCGTCCAGAAGAACTCGTCCGCGCCCCGCCTGGTGACGGTCCCGTCGTCGACCACCTTGCCGTCCTCGTTGCACCACGGCGTGTAGAAGACGCGGTCGACGGCGAGCCTCGCGACGTCCCGCGTCATCACCCGGTCGACGAGCCGAGCGGCGTCCGGACCACGTACCTCGTACTTGTAGAGGGGCGACACGTCGATCAGGGCGGCCTGCTCGCGGATAGCGTTGTACTCGATGTCGTGGAAGTCGGCGTAGACCTGGGCGGAGAAGTACCCGGACCAATCGCCCCAGGACAACTTGGTGTTCAGCGCGGACGTCCGCGGATGCAGGGCCGTTCCAACGCTCATCGTTGCTCCCGATCCATCGCCGGAGAGTATCCGTTGCTCCGCACGGCGCCCCGCTGACCTCGAGTCACGGAGTGCCTGTGGCCGATGCCGGTGGCCCGGCCCTAGCATGCTCCGGACGCCGTCGGAGGAGGGAGATGGCAAAACGGTACGACGCGGTGATCGTCGGCGGGGGGCACAACGGTCTGACCGCCGCAGCGTACCTCGCCCGGGCCGGGCAGAAGGTGCTCGTCCTGGAGCGGCGCCACGTGCTCGGCGGCGCCGCGGTCACCGAAGAGATCTTCTCCGGGTTTCGGTTCAGCGAGTTCAGCTACGTCGTCTCGCTGCTCCGTCCGGAGATCATCCGCGAGCTCGAGCTCGCCAGGCACGGGCTGGAGATCCTGCCGCTCGACGGCACCATCACGCCGCTCGACGATGACTACCTGTGGCGCGTGAACGACCACGGGTCGACCGTCCGCGAGCTCCGCCGGTGGTCGAAGAACGACGCGGAGGCCTACGAGGAGTACGGCCAGCTGATGGGCGACATGGCGCGGTTCATCAAGCCGATCCTCTCGGTCGTCCCGCCCGATCCCGGCCGAGTGAATCCGTTCGACTGGATGCCGATCGTCGGGCTCGCCAAGACGTTCCAGAACCTTCCGGAACGGCTGCAGTCGACGTTCGTGCAGCTGATGACGATGAGCGCGACCGAGTTCCTCGAGCAGTGGTTCGAGACCGATCCGCTCATCGCGACGATGTCGGCCTCGGGCATCATCGGGACGTTCCAGGGGGTTCGCTCACCGGGTACCGCGTACGTCCTGCTGCACCACTACATGGGCGAGATCGACGGTGCGTTCCGCGCCTGGGGCATTCCGCGCGGCGGGACCGGTGCGATCTCCGACTCGATCGCCTCGGCCGCGCAACGTCACGGCGCCGAGATCCGAACGGAGGCGCCGGTCGCCCGGATCGACGTCACCGGGAAGCGCGCGACGGGCGTCGTCCTCGAGTCCGGCGAGGAGATCGGGGCGAGGACCGTGCTGTCGAGCGTCGACGCGCGCGTCACGTTCCTCCGCCTGATCGATCCCGAGCGCCTCGACCCAGAATTCCGCGAGCAGGTCGGCCGGTACAAGTTCCGCGGGTCGAGTGGGAAGGTGAACCTGGCGCTCGATGGCCTGCCCGAGCTGGCGTGCAAGCCCGGCAAGGGGGAGTGGCTCCGCGGTGCGATCAGCTTCTCGCCGTCTGTCGACTACATGGAGCGGGCGTACGACGACGCGAAGTACGGGCGGTCCAGCGCGCGGCCCTACATCGACTGCATCATCCCGACGCTCGTCGACCCCTCGATGGCGCCGCCGGGCAAGCACGTGATGAGCTGTTTCGTCCAGTACGCGCCGTATCACCTCTCGGACGGTCGCGAGTGGGACGACGCCGAGCGCACCCGATTCGGGGAGACGGTGATCGACACGCTCGAGGAACGCTTCCCCAAGATCCGTGACGTCATTCTGCACGCGCAGGTCCTGAGCCCGAAGGACATCGAGGACATCACGGGGCTCAGCGAGGGCAACATCTTCCAGGGCGAGCTCTCGCTCGAGCAGCTGTTCTTCAACCGTCCCGTTCCGGGCTGGGGACGCTATCGAACGCCGATCAAGGACCTGTGGATGTGCGGTTCGGCGACCCATCCCGGTGGAGGCATCATGGGCGCGCCGGGCCGGATCGCCGCGCTGGAGCTCATCGCGTCGCGCCGCCGTCGGTCCGAGGCGGCGTGACCGATCCGAGTTCGGTCCGATGACCGAACGCTGGGACGTCGTCGTCGTCGGGGCCGGCCACAACGGGCTGGTCGCCGCGGCGTACCTGGCGAAGGCCGGCCGGAAAGTGCTGGTGCTCGAGCGCCGCGAGCGCATCGGTGGCATTCTCGACACGACGGAGGTCGCGCCCGGCGTTCGTGCGCCGGGGATCGTGCACACGGTCGGGCGCTTTCGCCCGTCGATCGTCGACGACCTCGGCCTCGTCGGCCACGGACTCGTGACGGTCGAACCGGAGGTTCGCGTGTTCGCCCCGCAGCCCGACGGCCCTCCGCTGACGCTGTGGGGGAGCGCAGGCCGGACGGCGGCGGACCTCGTCGAGCGTTCCGGTCGTGATGCGCGGGCCTACCCGGAATTCGATCGGCGGATCCGGACGCTGGGGCGGTTCCTGTCGTACCTGCACGCGATCACGCCGCCCGACGTCAAGAACCCGTCGATCGCCGACGCGCTGAACGGCTTGAAGCTCGGGAACGCGTTCCGCAAGCTCGGGCCGCAGCCGGCGCGCGAGCTCACGCGCGCACTGCCGATGGCGATCGCGGACTACGTCGCCGAGGCGTTCGAGAACGAGGCGCTTCGGGGGGCGCTCGCATCCCGAGCCGTGCTGTACACGGCGATGGGTCCGTGGTCGGCCGGCACGACGGCGGTATACCTCTCCGACTCGGTGGGGAGCGCCGGCGCCGCCGGCCAATCGACGATCGTGCGAGGGGGACCCGGGGCGCTCGCGGATTCGTTGGCGTCGGCGGCCCGAGCCGCTGGCGCGACGATCCGAACGAACGCCGAGGTCACGCGGATCGTCACCACGAACGATCGCGTGGTCGGCGTGGCGCTACCGAGCGGCGAGGAGATCCCGGCTCGGGCGGTGGCGAGCGCAGCCGACCCGAAGCGAACGCTGACGACGCTCCTCGACCCCGTCGTCATCGGACCGCACCTGCGGTGGCGGGCGTCGAACATCCGAACGCCCGGCGCCGTCTCGAAGGTGAACCTCGTTCTCTGGCGGCTCCCGGATTTCGAGGGTGCGGAACCCGACCGCCTGAACGGTCGCATCGTGATCGCGCCGTCGATCGACTACCTGGAGCAAGGCTTCGACGCCTCGAAGTACGGCGCCGTGAGCGAGGAGCCGTTCCTGGAGGCGACCATCCCCACGATCGACGACCGATCGCTCTCGCCAAACGGCTCGCACGTGATGAGCATCGTCGCCCAGTGGACGCCCTACGCGCTTCGCGAGGGGGACTGGTCGGTCGAGCGAGACCGTCTCGGCGACGTCGTGATGAAGACGATGGAGCGGTACGCGCCGGGGTTGACCGAGCTCGTGACGGCGCGGGAGGTGATCACGCCGATCGATCTCGAGGAGCGGTACGCGCTGACCGGAGGGCACGTCTATCACGCCGAGCCAGGCCTCGATCAGTTCTTCGTGTGGCGCCCATTGTTCGGGCACGCGCGATACCGGCTGGGCCTTCCCGGCTTGTACCTGTGCGGGTCGGGGGCGCACCCGGGCGGCGGGATCACCGGCGCGCCGGGTGCGAACGCGGCGCGGGAGATCCTCTCGGACCTGAAGAAGCGGCGTCGATAGCCGGGGGTTCGCTTCGCCGCGTCACTCCGACCACAGGCCGGCGAGGAGCGCATCGACCTCGGTCGTCGAGCCGGTTGGAACAATCGTGGCGCGCTCCTGCATCGCGTCGACGTAGGTGGTGCGCAGCAAGAAGCGCTCGCGCACCTCATCGGGCATGAACCGTGTGAGCTGCGCGTACCAGTGTCGGTCCTCGAACCCGCGATTGGACCGGTGGTATCGGAGCGGGAAGTAGACGTGCAGCGTGTCGCGCGCCCTCGTCAACGCGACGTAGAACAGGCGGCGTTCCTCCTCGATCTGCTCGGGATCGCGCGTCGCCATGTCCGACGGGATCATGCCGTCGGCGGCGTGGATGACGTGGACGACGTCCCACTCGCCGCCCTTTGCGGAGTGGATCGTCGACAGGATCACGTAGTCCTCGTCGATGAGCGGTTGACCCGCGAGGTCGGACGTCGAGATCGGCGGGTCGAGCGTGAGGTCGGTGACGAACCGCTCGCGGGTATCGAATCCGGTGGCGAGCCCTTCGAGCTGTTCGAGGTCGCGCAAACGCGGGTCCGCCTGGTCGTATCGTCGGCGGAGGAGGGGCTCGAGGAAGCGCCGGACCCGTTCGACCTGCGCGGCGGGCGGCTTGGCATGGACGAGGTCCCGGAACGCCGTTCGGAGCGAATCGAGCTCCGCTCGCGCCGGCGCGGGGACGGCGATCGCGCTCTCGAGGAACCGCGTCATCGGGTCGCCGGGCCCGGTGACGCTGATCGCCGCCATCACTCGCCGCGCGCCGGCCGGGCCAACACCATCGAGCAGCTGGAGCAGCCGGAACCACGACACCTCGTCGCGGGGATTGTCGGCGATCCGGAGCACCGCGAGCGCGTCCTTCACATGTGCCGACTCGAGGAACTTCAACCCGCCGTACTTCACGAATGGCACGTTCCGTCGTGTCAGCTCCACCTCGAGAAGGTCGCTGTGGTGCCCGGCGCGAAACAGCACCGCCTGTTGGCGAAGGACCGTTCCTTCTTCGCGATGCCGGAGGATCGCGTCGGCCACCTCGTCCGCCTGATCGCGCTCGTCCACGCACGTGACCAGCTCGGGTAGCGCACCGCCGTCGCGTTCGGTCCACAGCGTCTTCTCGTGTCGTTGTTCGCTGAGCGCGATAACGGCGTTCGTCGCGTCGAGGATCGGGCGCGTCGAGCGGTAGTTGCGTTCGAGCTTCACGATCGTCGTGCCCGGGAACCGCGACGGGAACTCCAGGATGTTCCGAACCGTCGCCGAGCGGAACGCGTAGATCGCCTGCGCGTCGTCGCCGACAACCATCAGTCCGGCGCCGTTGGGCTTCAGCGCCGCGAGGATGTCAGCCTGGAGCGCGTTCGTGTCCTGGTACTCGTCGACCAGGACGTGATCGAACATGGACGCGATGGCCGGTCCGGCCGCCGGGTGCTTCCCGAGCGTCAGCCAGAACACCAGGAGGTCGTCGTAGTCGAGTGCGTGCTGCCCACGCTTGCGCTCGGTGTACCGCTCGAAGATCGAGCGGATGCCACCGACCTCGTCGAGACACCACGGGTAGTCGCGTTCGAGGACGTCGCTCAAGCGTTCCTGCGCGTTGACCGTGCGGGAGTACACGTCGGCGAGCGTCTCCTTGCGCGGGAATCGACGTTCCCCCTCGCCGAGCCCGAGCTCGCCGCGGATCAGGTCCATGAGGTCCGCAGTGTCGGTGCGGTCGAGCACCGTGAAATCTGGCGCGAGGCCGAGCGCTCGGCCGTGGAGGCGAAGCAGCCGGTTCGCCGTCGCGTGGAACGTTCCGCCCCAGACCCGTCCGAGCCCGCGTTCGCCGGTGAGCCGTTCCGCCCTCGAGAGCATCTCGCGCGAGGCTCGACGGGTGAAGGTGAGAAGCACGATCCGCTCGGGCGGGACGCCACGATCGACCAGGCAGGCGACGCGACACGCCAGCGTCCACGTCTTGCCCGAACCGGCACCGGCGACGACCAGCAGCGGGCCGCCGTCGTGCTCGACCGCGTCGCGTTGCTCCTGGTTCAGGCGTTCAAGGGCGTCGAACATGCGTTCGGGCACGATATGCCCGGGGTCCGACGGGCTCAAGCACCGACGGCCTTCGCGCCGACGCCGGTACTATCGCGGCATGTGCCGAAGCATCAAACGGCTCCGCGAGGGCGACGTCCCCGCGACCGAGCAGGAGATCCGCGAGGCCGCGCTGCAGTTCGTGCGGAAGGTGAGTGGCTTCCGGGCACCGTCCAAGCGACACGAGGAGGCGTTCCACACGGCGGTCGACGAGGTTGCGGCCGCATCGGCCAGGCTCCTCGAGTCGGTCACGGCGCGCTTGCCCGGCTGATGCCGTATCCGCTCGATCCATCGCCCGACGACATGCGCGCGATGGGCGAGGCTGCGCTGGCCTACGTCGTGGACTTCCTGCAACGTCGGCCGGACGCGCCGGCGTCGGCGTTCGAGGGCGCTGCCGAGACCGCTCGGCGGTTCCGCATGGCTCCGCCGGAGCAGGGCAACGAGTTCCCGCCGCTGATCGACCTGGTCGAGACGATCGCCCAGCACTCAAGCGACAACGCGGGCCCCGGGTTCCTCGCGTACATCCCCGGCGGAGGGCTCTACGCGTCGTCGCTCGCCGAGCTTCTGTCGACGACGATCGATCGCTACGTGAACCTGTGGGGCGAGGCGCCCGTCGCCGCGCAGATCGAGAACAACGTCGTCCGGTGGCTGTGTGACCTGTTCGCGTACCCGCCCGAGTCGCGGGGCGTGCTCACCTCAGGCGGCTCGTTGGCGAACTTCTCGGCGATCGTGAGCGCTCGGAAGGCGAAGCTCCGCGAGAACTTCTTGACGGGCGCACTCTACGTGAGCGAGCACGCCCACGCATCGGTCATGAAGGCGGCGATGCTCGCCGGGTTTCCCACGCGCAACGTCCGCATCGTGGCGACCGACCCGTCGCTCCGCATGGACGTCGACGCCCTCCGACGGCAGATCGTCGACGACCGCGGCGCCGGGTTGCGGCCGTTCGCGATCGTGGCGTCGGCGGGGACCACGAACACCGGCGCCATCGACCCGCTCGACGACCTTGCGGGCGTAGCAGCCGACGAGGGTTTGTGGATGCACGTCGACGCGGCGTACGGCGGGTTCTTCCAGATCACCGCGCGCGGGCGCGAGCGGTTCCGTGGCATCGAGCGCGCCGACTCGATCACGCTCGATCCGCACAAGGGGATGTTCCTGCCGTACGGGACCGGCGCGCTCGTCGTCCGGGACGGGCGCGCGCTGCGCGAGGCGCACTTCGTCGGCGCAGCCTATCTACAGGACCTGGCCGCCGACGCCGACATCCCGAACTTCGCCGAGTACTCCGCCGAGCTGTCCAGGGACTTCCGAGGGCTCCGCGCGTGGTTCCCGTTGTGGCTGCACGGCGTGTCGGCGTTTCGTGAGGCGCTAGACGAGAAGCTCGATCTGACCGAAGCGCTTTACGACGGCCTCAAATCGGACGCCCTCTTGGAGCTGCCGTGGGCGCCCGATCTGACCGTGGTGCCGTTTCGACTGCGCGACGGCGACGACGTCGCGAACCGCCGGTTCCTCGAGGCGATCAACGCGAGCAAGCGCGTGTTCCTGTCGAGCACGGTGATCGACGGCCGGTTCACGATCCGCGCGTGCATCCTGTCGCACCGGACGCATCGCGACCGGATCGACGAGTGCATCGAGATCGTCCGGCGCGCCGCGGCCTCGGTGGCCTCGGGGTGACGGGTGCCGGAGCTGCCCGAAGTACAGGCGCTCGCCGAGCGGCTGGCAGACGCGGTGCGCGGCTCGACGTTCGAGGCCGCGGACGTGCTGCAGTTCTCCTCGCTGAAGACCGTGACGCCGCGAGCGTCGGAGCTCGCCGGTCGATCGGTCACCGGGGTCGGCCGCCGCGGCAAGTACGTCGCGTTCGAGCTCGGAGGGCCCCGGGTGTTGGTGCATCTTTCTCAGGGCGGACGCGTCGATATCGAGGACCCACCAAAGACGACGAAGCCGCGTGGCGCCGTCGTCCGGTTCCGCTTCGACGGACGTCCATCGGCGTTGGTGAAGGAGTTCGGTCGCGAGCGCAAGGCCGGGTGGTGGGTGCTAGCCGAGGGGGATGACGGGCCACTCGAGAAGCTCGGCCCCGAGCCCGATTCAAGTGAGTTCGAACGATTCGTCATCGAGGGAGACGACGGCCGGCGGGTGCACACGATCCTCCGGGACCAACGAACGGTCGCCGGGATCGGCCGCGGCTACTCGGACGACATCCTCCATCGGGCGAAGCTCTCGCCGTACGCGTCGCTTGGTTCGCTCCAGCCCGAGGAGCGCCGCGCGCTGCTCGGCGCCGTGAACGAGGTGCTCGGCGAGGCGCTCGAGGTGGAGCGGAAGCGCTCGGGCGGCCTGCCGACGAAGATCGGCGACCACTTCACGGTGCACGGCAAGTACGGAGAGTCCTGCCCCCGGTGCGGTGACGACCTGCGACGCGTGTCTTACGAGTCCCACGAGGTGACCTACTGCCCCCACTGCCAGACCGGCGACAAGGTCCTCGCCGATCGAAGGCTGTCGCGTCTGATTCGGTAGTTCCAGTTCCTCCACGAAATGCATAACCCGTTGACGAGCGTTACAGGCGCTGAATGCTTGTAATGGGAATCGACTCGTTGAACCATTCGCACCATGGATTACGACGACGGCCTCGCGTTGGCCATCGCCAACAGCGTGGGGCCGCCCGACCGCCTCGGAACTCCCAGCGCGCTGAGGTCGTGGCTCGATGAACATCGGGTGGATTCGGGGACGGCGCGCGACGCCGTGCTCCTGCGAGTCGGCGAGTTCCGCTCGCTTCGGGATCATGTGAGAACCGCCCTCGCCAGGGCGGTCGAGAGCCTCCCGATCCCCGACGACGTGGTGGACGAGTTGAACGCTGCCAGCGCGGGGGCGCCGACGTGGCCTCTCCTTCGGGTCGAAGCAGGCACCGCGGCCCTCGCAATCGCGACCTCGGATACGAGCGAAACGACCACGATCCTCGCGTCGTTCGCGCGCTCTGCGATCGAGCTGCTCGGCGGCCCCGACGCAGCCCGACTCCGCAAATGCCCCGCGTGCGGCCGGTTCTTCCTTGCATCCCGCCCGCGTCAGATGTGGTGCTCCGGGGCCTGTGGCAATCGAACGCGCGTCGCTCGCCATCGGTCCCGGCGCGACAAGGTCGGCGCATAACCCTCCGACGCACGCCGCTATCCTCCCGCCGTGTCCGACGCGTTCTCATGGCATCCCCAGCCCGAGCTGATCGGCTTTCGCGATCCGGCGACGGCTCGCGAGGCCCTGGAGACGTTCGGCAGGGCGATCTGGGACGCCAGTCTCGATTACCTCTACGACGAGGCGAGCAAGCGCCCGGTCGTCGCTGACGCGTACCCAGAGATGCGGCGGCGGTACTTCGGCGAGACGGGCGAGCCCGCGCCCGCGCCCTCCGACCCGTCGACGACGGAGGATCTCCTCCGCGAGTTCCGGGAACGCATCGCGCCGTACGTGTTCAACTCGCAGCACCCCGGCGCGTTCAGCTATTTCACGGCACCGCCGCTGCCCGTCTCGATCGGCGGCGAGGTGATCGGGCAGTGGCTCCACCAAGGGATAGACGTGTGGGCGGCCGGTCCCATCGGTGCGCTCGTCGAGGAAGAGGTCACGTCCTGGCTCCGAGGGCTCGTCGGCCACGGCGAAGGGAGCTGGGGAGTCCTCACCTCAGGCGGCGTGATGGCCAACGTGATGGCCATGACGGTGGCGCGCGACGTCCACCTCGCTCGTCTGCTCCGTCAGAGCGAGCCGCCTCGCGGACGTGCGCTCGAGGGCGTTCGCGTGTACGCGAGCGATCAGACGCACTTCTCGATCCGGCGCGCGCTCGACGTGCTCGGGTTCCCGCGCGACACGCTCCGCGTGATCGACTCCGACGGCGCGTTCCGGCTGCACGGGGCTCCGGTCGACGAAGCGATCGCGGACGACCGCAGAGCAGGGCTGCTGCCCTTCGCCGTCTCCGCGGTCTCGGGTTCGACGAACACCGGCTCGGTGGACCTGGTCCGCGAGCTGGCCGACGTCGCCGAACGCAACGACCTGTGGTTGCACGTGGACGCGGCGTACGGGGGTGCCGCCCGTCTTTCGGCTCGGGACGCGCATCGCGTGCCGGACCTCGAGCGTGCCGACAGCGTGACGATCGACCCGCACAAGTGGTTCTTCCAGGGCTATGACATCGGCGGCCTGGTGGTGAAGCACCGGGACGATCTCCTCCAGACTTTCCGCAGCTCTCCGGAGTACTACCGTTCGCCGAAGGACGCGCCGCTCAACTGGTATCAGTACTCGCTCGAGGGCACACGCCGCTTTCGCGCGCTGAAGCTGTGGCTGTCGTGGAAGCATCTCGGGACGAAGGGATTCGGCCGGCTCGTCGAGCACACCAACGATCTCGCCGCGCACATGGTGCAGCGGTGTAGGGACCTCGAGCGGTTCGAGGTCGCGCCGGCAGAGCCGGAGCTCTCCGTCGTCTGCTTCCGGCACGTTCCGAGTGAGCTGGAAGACGGCGACGAGGTCGACGCGTATCAGGATGCGCTCCAGCGAGCGCTGGAGATCGACGGGACGGGATGGGTTTCGACCACACGGCTTCGCGGTCGGACGTACCTCCGCGCCGGCGTCGTGAACTATCTCTCGACGACTGACGACATCGATGCCGTCTTGGACGCGCTCGTCAGGCTGTCGCCCGGCGCCCTCGCCGCGCTCCGCTGAACAAGAGGCCGAGAACGGTCGCCACGACGCCGGCTCCGGCCGCGATGGTGAGCGTCCCCAACAGTCCCGACACCACGACGTCCCAGCCCGCGCCGACCGCCTCGCGAGCGCGCCCGGCCTGAACGCCCCCAACGACGCCTTCACGCGTGGCGAGCAGGGCGACGAACAGGACCGCCGACGTCACTGTCGCGGCGACGCCCGCGGCGACCAGCCCACGTCCGCCGTTCCGAAGCACACCTATCAGAACCATGACCGCGCCGGCGATCAGGAACGGAACGCTGTACGCGCGCGCGAGGTCCAGCAGCACGCGCAGCGCCTGCGCTTCCGGACGGGCGACTACGACGATCTCCGGCGTTTCGATCACATCGATCCGCGCTGCCAGGAGGGGCGAAATCTGCGAGAGGTCGTCTCGGGCCACGTCGACGACGCCCTCGAGCCCAATCCGGACCGGTCCTCGCTCGCTCTCGATCAGTCGCGTGTGCGCCAGGCGGAGGATCTGCTCGAAGGCAACGACGAAGCGATCGTCGGCGAGCACGCCGGCGATCAGACCCACCGCGAGCTCGCGCTGGAGCGAAAGGGCTGCAGGTGCCCCCTCGAACAACGGGTCGATAGCGGCGTCTGCGAGGGCGGCTCGGATCTCGGGTCGTTCGATGAGGTCGTCGGCCTGCGCAGTGAATGCATCCGCGTCCCCGATCACGGCATCGATCCACAGGCCGAGGGCTCCAAGGACGAGGAGCGCCGCTCCGACGACGGCGAGGACGGTGGCGAATCCCGACGCACGGCGGGCCATCCGGAGGACGGTACCTTCACCGACGGTATCCGGCCGCCCGGCTGGGGTACCTTCGGTGCATGCCTGAGGCGGCCACGATCCTCAGCGACCGCTACGAGCTGGGCCCGGAGCTCGGGCACGGCGGGATGGCCCGCGTCCTTCGGGGCACCGACCGTCAGCTCGGCCGGCACGTCGCCATCAAGGTCCTTTCACCGCCGTACGACCGCGATCAGGCGTTCGTCGAACGGTTCCGCCGCGAGGCGCACGCGGCCGCGCGGTTGAACCACCCCAGCATCGTCGCCGTCTACGACACCGGCTCCGACGACGGCACGCACTACATCGTCACCGAGCTCGTCGAGGGCGAGACGCTCGCCGAACTGCTCGAGCGCGGGGGGCCGCTCCCGCCGCAGCAAGCCGTGGATATCTCGACGGAGATCACTCGCGCGCTCGCGGCAGCGCACGAACGTGGCGTGGTCCACCGAGACGTGAAGCCGGGGAACGTGATGCTCACCCCCGAGGGCCGCGTCAAGGTCGTGGACTTCGGCATCGCCCGAGCCGCCGGCGTCGAATCGGGGACGCGGAGCGGCCTCGTGTTGGGGAGCGCGCCGTATCTCTCGCCCGAGCAGGCGCGCGGTGAGCCGGGCGACGAGCGTTCGGACATCTATGCGCTCGGATGCGTGATGTACGAGATGCTCACGGGACAGCCTCCGTTCACCGCGGATACTCCGGTCGCGACGCTCTACCTCCACGTGCACGAGCAGGCTCCGCCGCCGTCTTCCGTTGGAGAGGTTCCGGCGGATCTCGAGGCAATCGTGCTCCGATGCCTGGAGAAGGATCCGGCGGACCGGTTCCAGTCGGCCACGGAGCTCGAACACGCGCTTGCGACCGTGGGCAACTCGAACGCGACGATGCCCATGCCGGCGGCGAGCCTCGACACGACCGCCCCCGTCGAACAGGTCCGGCCGTCCAGGGTTTCGCCCCGGCCACCTCGAGATCGGCGGATGTGGTGGTGGGTCGCCGGACTCGCCGCGCTCGTGCTGCTCGTGATGTGGGCGGCGTTCGCGTTCTCCGACGGGACGACCCTGCGCGAGGCTGCTAGGCGAGGAGCTCGAGGTTCGCAGTCGCCCTCACCGTCCGTCACGCCGACGTCCGAGGCGCTGACGGTTGGAGACGCGTACGTGGCGCTGAGGGGCGCGATCGACGCAGCTCAGCTCGAGGGAGGGATCGACGAGCACACTGCGAACGACCTCCGCGAGCGAGCCGAGGACGCCATGGTCGCGTACGAGGAGAACGACACCGAAGAGATCGACAAGAAGATCGGGGAGTTCGACGAGAAGCTCGCCAAGGCACGCGAGGAAGGGAAGATCACGGTCGAGGCGGCGGATCAGATCGATGTCGCGTTCGCCGACTTCGTCTCGGCGCTCGGAGCGGCCCTACCCACACCGGAAGAGCCCATCGAGGAAGACGGGGAGGGCAACGGCCACGGCGGCGACGAGGGTGGTGGACCGCCGCCGCACTCCAACAGCGGCGGCGAAGGCAACGGCAACGACTGACGAGGCGTCGTGTTGCTCGAACGGTGGAGGGAGCGCCCCGCAGCTTGAGCGCTCCCTCCAGTACCTACGAATGACTATTCAGCTACTGTCGCCGGTATCCGAATCAGGAGAAGCTGTCCCCCTTCGCGCTTGAAGGTGAAGTCGGGGTCGGTGTTCGCGTCGAAGGCCGTATCGATGCCCGTCGCTTTTTCCACCCACAGCGTGTGTGCTTGTATCGCTATGAGGAACGCGCCTGGGCCGAACGCCTTGGATGCATCGACGATGCCGCTCGATTCCCACCCGCCGAGGTTTCCTGGGCTGATCAGGAATGCCGCAGGTGCGAGCGGTGGGTTGTCGGGCGGGTCGACGTCCGTCGGCCCCTCGTCCGCCGACTGGTTCACCTTCGCGACGACCTCGGGCGATCCGGAGAACGGAACCCACCACAGCCGGGCCGTCGTGGCGTTGGGCAACGTGGATCCTGCGGGGAACTGCTGGCTGCTGCCGGGATCCTCGGTGATGAGTAGGCCGTTCGGCGTCGACTCGAGGTTGTCCGGCTGGTGGATCTCGCCCAGCGTCTGGACTTGGTTGTCGTCGCCCTCGACGAGGACGGAAAGCGAGTCGACCTGCGTGGGGTCCTCGGGATCGAGCACCATCTTCCACACTCGGCCGTTCGTCGAGCGACCGGCCTGCGATGCCCCCGCCGTACCGCGGCCGGAATCGACGATGTAGACGACGTTCTCCATGTCTGGTCGCTTGTCGTACGCGATGTCCTCGACCCGCACGAACTCGAACACGTTGTTCTGCGTGGCCCAGTACTGGAGCACCCACTGCGGACCGTCGATGCCGAGCGGCGCGCTCGAGCGAAGATCGCGCTGCCAGCTATTGTCGGTTGGCGGCGGTGGGAACGGCCCCCCTTGCGCTTCCGGAACGTCCGCGGATGTCATCTCCGAACCGTCGGGGTTGAGGCCCGTCGCGATGTTCCGTGGAACGGTGATGAAGTGTCCGCTGACAGAAAGCGTGGACGAGTTGGTGGGCGTGAAGTCGTAGTAGTCGTCGACGGCTGAATTGTCCGAGACGAACGCCCAGAGCTGACCTTCGTCGTCGAGGATCGAGTCGGTGTCCGGCGCGATGTACGAGTACAGCTCCGACTGCGCCGGAACCAACGTCGTCGGCGGGGTCGTTGGCGGCACGACGGTGGGGTCCGTTAGCGGACCGCTGGTGAAAGTGTCGTCACCGGATAGGACGACGAGATCGTCGTAGCCGGGGATGGCGACCGCGTTCTCATGGTTGTGGCGTCCCATCCCGGGGATCGTCCCGTGTGTGTCAGCGTCCACGTCGTACGCGACGACGAGACCCGCCTCCTTCTGGTTCGGATCGTCGATCGCCACCGGCCACGAGGCTTCCTGTCGCAGGACGTAGTCCGGGCTCTCCTCGTTGGTGAACAGGATGTCCCTGTCGAAACCCTCGGTGACCGTGGCCAGGAAGTTCGAACAGAAACGCTGGAACCCCTCTGCGCTGTCTATCGCGAATGAGGCGCTCATCACGCGGCCGCCGGCGTTCAGCGTCAGGCGGCTGACCTGCGCGTTGTCGAAGTCGTTCTGAGACTCCGTCGGGTCGGTGACCGCAACCGACGGGTTGTACGGGAACGGCACTTTGCTCGTCTCGTGGTTCACGAGGATCTCGGCGCGCCCGTTCAACTTGGGGCGCACGGAGATGCCGTCGGGGATCGCCTCGAACTGGTAACCGCCGGCAAGGTTGTCGCCGACGGTCAGGATCGGCAGGATCTCGACGTCCTCCATCATCGGCGTCAGCATCGACGGCTGCTTCGTCCGGAAACCAGGTGGTCCCGCGGATGCGGTCGTCATCGACGCGGTGAGCGCGACGGCAACCGCAACCACAGTGAACACGGAGTACGTCCGGAATCTCATCGCGGCCCCTCCTGTGTCGTGTGGAACCCGACAACTAGCAGATTTCGCCGACTCGCGCTCGTCCGCGATCTCGCGCTCAGCGACCGAGATCGTGACATTGCCCACACCGGCGACGCGGCATAGGGTTCGGCTACCAGAGGTAGGGAGGGCCATGATGCATCCCAACGAGAAGTTGCTGCGTGAGGCGGACGAGGCTCAGAAGCGGGGCGACTTTGTGGCGTTCATGAACGCCTACACGGACGACCTAATCGTCCACATGCCGGGGAAGAGTTCGATCTCCGGGGACTACAAGGGGAAGGATCAGTTCGGCGAGGTATTCCAGAAGTTCACCGAGCGCGTGCCCGAATTCACGTTCGAGCCGCACGCGTATTTCGCCGACGACGAGCACGGTGTCCTGCTTCAGCGCTCTCACTACAAGCGTGGGAACGAGACCCTGGACACGAACGACGCGTTCGTCTTCCACTTCCGCGACGGCAAGATCTCGGAGCTGTGGGTCATAACGGACGACCCGTACGGGACAGATGAATTCCTTGGTTAGTCCGTATCGAATCAGCGTGATTCGCGTCTTTTCGTCGAGGATCACGATCTCTCGGCGGAGGGATGCGCCCTGATCAAAGTCGGGTTCAGGCGCGACATCCGTGCCCGTTCTCGATGGACGACCCGGGCGTCGCGACCAGATGACCGCATGACGGCGTCGACACGTTCGTAGAACGTATCGACGCGTGCCTCAACTTCATCGTCCACCACGTCCTCCTCGTACGCGCTGTAAACGGCGAAGAAGTCACGCAGTTCCCGTACCGATCGCGCGGACGTGTGGAATTCGAACTCGTGACTGCCGTCGAGCGCGAACAGGCCGCGTCGGACAGCCGTTGTCAGTGCACGCTCGGCGTGGCTGAGGTCGTCGTCATAGTCATAGGCCGCCGAGGGCTCGGAGAAAGTGACGCCGTCGCTCGTACGAACCTCTACGATCGGCGCGTCGCGGACCGGATGAATGTCGATCAGGCATCCGCCGGCGCGAAGGAGCCGGCGGATCTCCTCCAGGGCATGGACCATGCCCCCGCGCTCCATTCAACAGAGGGACCACGACAGGATGACGACGTCAAAGGTTGACGGCGTTCGTTCCCGAGCGAACTCCTCGAACGCGACGGCTCGGAGCTCGACGGTGTCGGCGGCCCCCTTCGGGATGGTCCGCTTCGCCCTCGCGATCGAGTCCGCGAATGGATCGATTGCGGTGACTCGAGCGGTCCGGTCGAAGTAACGCCAAGTAAGTCGCCCGTCGCCGCACCCGATCTCGAGGACTTCCTGACCGGCAAGGTCGACGAGGTCGAACAGTACGCCCGTCTCGTTCCCATCAGAATCGAGCTGTATCGTCACTCTCCCTCCCTCGTCCAAGCCAATGATGGCCTTTGCGTCGGCAGGCGTCGAGCGGCGAACGGTAGAGGCCTGAGGACTACTTGACCGGTCCCGGTAGCCGTCGACTACCGCGCTCGTCGCGGAGGGCGGCCGGCTCAGCCGCCCTCCACGCTTGGCGTTACGATTCCTTAGTCGGGCAGACGAGGTCCGCGACGCAGTCGAGCACCCAGTTGCGCACCACCGGGATGTCGACGCGTTGGTATCCGCCGATGTACCGGCAGTTGGCCGTTAGGCCATAGCTGGTGTCGCCGACCAGGTAGCCGTCGAGGATCGACGGACCACCGGAGTCGCCGAAGCACGTACCGCCGCCTGCGCGAGGGTCGTTCTCGTTCTCGTTCGTCTGGAACACCTGGTCGTCGAGCTTCTGTCCGATCTCGGTGGTGAATCGGCGCACGATCGGCTGACGCTCAGCGGTCGGCGGGTTGCCGCGGACTTCGGTGCCGTAACCGATCACAAGGAACTCCGTCGAGTTGAACAGTGGCTGCCCGAACTGGTCGAGGTAGTTCTCTGGGGCAAGCTGCGTCGTCGGAAGACCGGGCGATCTGTCGAGGAGGACCACGCCCGTGTCGTTCCAGTTGTCGATATCGGTGAACTCGCTGTACTCGGGATGGGTACGCGGCGTACCGAGGAACCATGTCTGCTCACCGTCATACCTCGGCGCCCTGATGTCCCCGCTCGTATACCCGATGGCTGACACTGCATCGTCCGGCCCGGAGTCGTCCGCGGCGCGTGGAACGTCGCGTTCCGATTCCTCGGCCGTCCGCGAGATGACCGGATCGAATGTGACGATGACTTGTCCGATGTCCTCGAACGTGCAGTGTGCGGCCGTCAGAAAGACTCGCGGAGCGACGAGCGTGCCGGAACAGCGGAACCGGCCGTCCGGTTGGTAGAAGACGAGCATCCCCACGTTCGAATGCGTGTTGGCAGTGTCCTCGGTCCCTCCCGTGATGGCACTCGCGGGAACGATCGATACGAACAGGGCACTCAGGCAGACAAGCGCGAGCGAGAGCGGACGACCGATCAGTCGGCTCATGTAGACCCCCTCTTGCCGTCGAGACGTCCATGCCGGCCGTTGCGGCTCGGCACGGCGAAGAGCGTATGCGCGTCGACGCACCAACGACAAGCGGAATGTCGATATACCGAACGCTTCACGCGTCCGCGGGCGGTGAGTCGGTGAACCGCCACCGCGTCGCACTGAACGTCTCGCCGCGACCGTAGCCGAACACGGTTGTCGGAGCCACCTCGAAGACCAAGACGCGGGCCGTTGATACGTCATGCGCGGAGGGATCCGGACCGTGCGTCTCGCGGAACGTCCCGTCGTGTACCTCGTAGTGCCAGTCGTACTTCGACGCGTAGACATCGGCGACGCGGCCGAGCACACCGTCGTCGTTGACGCGAACGGCATCGCCCTCGATCACGATGTCGAAGCCGTCGCGGAGCGCCGCGCAGCCGGTGGTCATCACCACGTGCGTGTTGTACGTCAGGTTCTTCGCCTTGCGCTCGTTCTCGCCGGTGACGAAGAAGAGTGCGTCGTTGAGCCATACGGCGACGAGCGGCGTGACGTGCGGCCGCGCTTCCGGGCGCACGGTCGAGATCCAGAAGATCTCGGCGAGCTCGAGTCGGTCGCGCGCCTCGGACCATGGCATCGCGGTCGCGTCCGGGCTGCTGAACTCGGCATGGAGCTCGGTGGTCGGCTCGCGCGCCATCGGTTCCTCCTCGCGTAGTCGGTCGTCGTGACAGACGGGGACCCTACGCGGAACTCGGCAGCGGGGC
>DASQWI010000024.1 GCA_035640355.1 Actinomycetota bacterium | reverse complement strand
CGGGCCTGGGCGCGCTCCAAGCTCGGCATTACACGCACGCCCCCTGGGGCGTCGGAACCTACGCACCGTACGCGCGTCGTGGCATCCCGCCGGTCCACGGCCGCGGCGACGTTCTGTAGGGCGACCTCCGTCCGGTGGGTGCGAGCAAGATCGAGCGAGCGGTGGACGACCGCGACACGGCGCTCCGGATCTTCCTGGAGGAGCGCTGCTCGGCGCCTCGCTCGTGGGTCAACGGTCCCGGCGATACCTACGCCCGGCACGCGCACGACTACCACAAGGTCCTGTTCTGCCTCGACGGCTCGATCACGTTCCACCTCGACGACGGTGACACGATGCTCGAACCGGGCGACCGCCTCGACCTCCCACCCGGAACGTGGCATACGGCGACGGTCGGTGCCGAGGGCTGCTCGTGCATCGAGGCGTCGCGATGAAGGTCGCGCTCCAAGTCGACCAGTTGTTCCTGAACGCGCCCGGCGGGATCGGCACCTACATCCGCCACCTGGTGCCGGAGCTTGCGAATCGAGATCCCGCGGTCGAGATGACGTTGTTCCATTCGAGATTCGACTCCCCCGAGCCGCCGGAACCGTGGATGCGAGAGCACCCCATGCACGAGCTCCGGGGGAGGATGCGCTCGCTGTACCTCCGGTGGAACGTCGTCGGCCGACCGCCGCTCCCCGCCCCTCTGGCCGGGGTGGACATCGTCCACGTCACCAACCATGCCGGCGTCGCGCCCGCCGGCGCGAGGCAACGTCTCGTCGTAACCGTCCACGACCTCGCCTTCGACGTCCTGCCCGGAGCGTTCCCGCCCAGATGGCGGGTCGTCTACCGCCTCGGCGTGCGTGCGACAGTTCGGCGGGCCGATGCGATCGTCACGCCGTCGCGGACCACCGCGGAGGATCTCCTTTCGAGAACCGCCGTCGACCCGAGCAAGCTCCACGTCGTTCCGCTCGCCGCTTCGTTGCCCGCAGGCAAGCTCGACGCCGACGACGTGCTGGCCCGGCTGAAGATCCGGGGACCGTACGTCCTGTTCGTGGGGACGCTCGAGCCGCGCAAGAACCTCCTCCGGCTGGTGCGCGCGTACCGGCGCGTTGCGGCCGAGGGCTTCCCTCACGCGCTCGTGCTCGCGGGGCCGCTCGGATGGCATCACGAATCCTTGATGCGCGAGCTCGCGCTGCAGGGGCCGGGGGAGATCGTCATGACCGGCGAGATCTCGGCCGACGAGCTCGACGCCGTCTACCGCGCGGCGGACGTGTTCGCCTATCCATCGCTGTACGAGGGGTTCGGTCTGCCGGTGCTCGAGGCGTTGGTTCGAGGCATCCCGACCGTCGCCTCGAACACGTCCGCCGTTCCCGAGGTCTCGGGCGACGCGGCGCTGGGGGTGGATCCGCGCTCGGTGCGGTCGATCGCGCAGGCTATCTCGTCGCTCGTGTCGGACGTCGGGCTCGCCGATCGCATGGCGGCTCGGGCGCGGGCACAGGCCCAGCGGTTCAGCTGGGACGAGACGGCGCGCTTGACACTCCAGGTCTACGAGCGAGCTCTCGGCGAGAAATGACGCGGCCGGCTCGCGTTCGAGTCAGTCGTACTCGTAGAAGCCGCGTCCGCTCTTGCGGCCGAGCCGGTGCGCCGCCACCATCCGCCGCAGCAGCGGCGGAGGCGCGAACCGGGCGTCCCTGAACTCCTCGTACAACACGTCGCCGATCTGCGCGCACGTGTCGAGGCCGATCAGATCGGCCAACCGGAGCGGCCCCATCGGGTGGTTGAGCCCCAGGTCGATCGCGGCGTCGATGTCCTCACGGCTGGCGAAGCCTTCCTCGAGCATCCTGATCGCATCGTTCAGGTATGGGATCAACAGCGTGTTCACGATGAATCCCGCGCGATCGCGCGAGAGCACCGTGGTCTTGCCGAGCGCGGCACCGTACTCGCGAGCGAACTCGACCGTCTCGTCCGACGTCGTGATCGCTTTCACGATCTCGATCAGTCCCATGACCGGAACCGGATTGAAGAAGTGCATGCCGATCACGCGGTCCGCGCGTTTGGTCGCCGCGCCGAGGTCGACGATGGGAATCGACGACGTGTTCGAGGCGAGCACGACCTCGGGCCGGACCACCTCATCGAGGCGGCGAAAAACGTCGCGCTTGGTATCGGCGTCCTCCGTCGCGGCCTCGATGACCAGATCCACGTCGGCGAGATCGTTCGGGTCGGTCGTCCCCGAGACGCGCGCAAGGGCCTCGTCGCTCACGTTGGCATCGAGCTTTCCGCGTTCCACCGCGCGCGCCATGGACGTCTCGATGCGGTGGCGCCCCGACTCGACGAGCTCGTCGCTCGCCTCGAGGTAGACCACCTGTTGGCCGGCGCGAGCGGCGACCTCGACGATGCCCGAGCCCATCAACCCGGAGCCGACCACCCCGAGCACTCGAACGTCTTCGCCGCGCATGGCCTCCGGCCGAACCGATGTCAGAGGCCAAGCGTACAATCGGTCGGTACCGCGATCCGATCGCATCGAGACAAAACCCGTGCGCAACTGGACATCGGTAGGCAGGCTCCGCCGTACCTCGGTATTCGCGTTCGCCGTCGCCGGCCTCGTGCTCGGTCACGCGCTGGCGTACGTCCTGGCGATGCCCGATCCACATCACCGTGACCTGGTTCTCTCGCGCACCGGTCACGACTACCTGCCCGCGGCAGCCCAACTGGCGCTGATCCTCGCGTTCGCCGGCGCGTCCGCGGCAGCGATCGGCGGCATCCTCTCGCGGCGGGAGTCGGCGTCGGATCGTTGGCTCACGCTCGCGGCGCGACTTGCTGTGGTGCAGGCGAGCGCGTTCGCGGGTCAGGAATTCATGGAGCGCATCGCAACGGGCGCGCCGCTCGCGGATCTCGTCCACGAACACCTGCTCGTCGTCGGCTTCGCCGCGCAGGTCGTCGTGGCGTTCGTCGGCTCGGCGGTCCTTCGGTGGATCGCGCGATCCTCGGCCCGTCTCGTCGGCGCGAGGTGGACGGCGCTACCGACTCCAAGGCTCGTTCCCGCCTTCGCGCTTCCGGCGGCGAACGACGTCCATCGTCACCGGGACGCCCACCGGTCGAGCGCTCAACGCGCACCTCCCCTTCGCTGACTTCCGTCGTTGCAGGCGCGGCTGAGCCGCGCCAACGCAAGTCCCGAAAGGAGAGGGCATTGTCCAAGAACGTGACGCGCACGCTGACCGCGTCCATCGTCACGATCGTCGTGGTCGGCCTCGCGCCGGCCGCATCCGCTCATGAAGGACGGACGCACGGCGACCTGGAGATGGTCGTGGGGTTCGGGACCGAGCCGGCATACGCCGGCCAGCCGAACAGCGTGCAGCTGATCCTGAGCCACGGCGGCGAGCCGGTCGTCGATCTCGGCGACACCGTCGACGTCGAGGTCGAGTTCGGCGACCAGACCATGGCGCTTCAGCTCGAGCCGAACTTCGCCGTCGGCGCGTCCGGCGAGCCTGGCGACTATCGCGCGTGGTTCATCCCGACCCGTCCGGGTCACTACACGTTCCACTTCAGCGGGACCATCGCGGACGAGGAGATCGACGAGTCGTTCACGTCGGGTCCGCGGACGTTTGGCGACGTGAACGATCCGGCAGAGATCCAGTTCCCTGAGCAGGACCCAACGACAGGCGAGCTCGCGGACCGCATCGACCGTGAGGTGCCGCGGCTCACCACAGCGATCGACGACGTGCGCGCCGCATCGACGGAAGCGTCAGACGACGCGGCGGGAGCGCGGACGCTTGGGCTGATCGGCGTCGTCGTCGGGGCCCTCGGAGTGATCACCGCCGTCGCCGCACTCGTCGCGGCGCGAAGGAGACCGGCACGGGCCTAATCGCGCATGCCGGCGGCGCCGACGAGCTGTTGTCCACCGCGCTCGTCAGCGGTGGCGTCGTGCTCGCGTGGATCGGGCTCACGCGCATCCGGCATCGCGGGTTCTACCGGCTCCCGCGATGGGGCGCCTGGTCGCTTGTTGCGCTCGCGCCCGCGTCGCTCTTTGCCGCGTTGGCGGTCCCGTCGTTGCTGTTCCCACAACAGGCGGCTGGGCCTCGTCCCACGTCGACGGCCTCGATCGCTTTCGTCGAACCGTCGCCGGGTGCGAGCGTTTCCGGCCTATGGCTGGGCGTCCGCCTCCGCCTCGAAGGCGGACAGGTCGTTCAACAGACGACGACGAACGTCACGCCCGACACCGGACACATCCATCTGTACCTCGACGGCGAGATCGTCTCGATGACCTACGGGACCCAACAGCGCGTGCCGCTCGACGACCTCGCCCCCGGACCGCATCGATTGATGGCCGAGTTCGTCGCCGCGGATCACGTGCCGTTCGCGCCGCCAGTCGTGACGGCCGTCGAGTTCTTCACGGAAGAACGATGAGACGCCTCGTCTCGCGGATCGCGCTCCTCTCGGGGGTTGGCGTGGTCCTCGGGACGACGTGGTTCTCGACGCCCGCACTCGCCCATGCCGCGCTCGACGAGTCCGACCCCGCGAGTGGTGAGATCCTCCAGGCGCCGCCGGACGAGATCCGTCTCACGTTCACCGAGCCGCCCGACGTGTCACTCACGACGATCGGCGTCGACGCCGGTGGCGTCCCGGTGGCCACCACCGGCCCGCCCGAACGCGTGCCCGGCACGGAACGCGAGATCCGGTTCGGCCTTCCCGAACTGGACGACGGCGTCTACACCGTCACGTGGCGAACCGTCTCCGAGACCGACGGCCACGTCACGGCCGGCGCGTTCACGTTCGGCGTTGGTGTCACTCGAGGAGAGGTCAGTGGAGTCGTTCCCCGCGACGAGACGCCGCCGCCGAGTCCCCTCGCCGTCACCGGAAAGTGGGGCCTGTACGTCGGGTTGGCCGTTCTGTTCGGTGCCGCCGTCGCCGGTCTCGTCGTCTTCGGTCCGAACACGATTGCCCGCCCGGCGGTCCTGGCGGTCGCGTGGATCGGCGTCGCCGTCGGCGTGGTCGTCATCACACTGGAAGAGCGTGCGGTGTTGTCGGTACCGCTAGGGACGTTGCTCTCCTCGAAGGCGGGAGGTGACTTCGTCGGCCTGGCGATCGCCGTCGGCGTGGCCGGCCTTGCCACGCTCGTCGCCGCGGTTCATACGAGCCGGGCCACGCTCGCCCTCCTCGCCGCCGCGACGGCCGCCGCGATGTTCGTGCGGGCGCTGACCGGTCATGCCGGCGGATCGGTCACCGCGGTCGGCGAACAGTGGCTTCACCTCATGGCGGTCGGCGCGTGGATCGGCGGTCTCGCGTGGCTCGTCCTATCGCTGCGACGCGGTCTCGAACCGAGGACGGTTCGGCGTTTCTCGAACCTCGCGGCCGTGGGGCTCGCCATGCTGTTCGTATCCGGCTTCCTCCGCGCAGCGAACGAGCTCGGCGGATTGGGATGGTGGCTCGACCCGTTCGAGAACGACTACAGCACGGCGCTCGTCGTGAAGCTCGGTGTGGTGGTTCCGCTCGTCGGGCTCGGCGCGTTGAATCGGTTCCGGAACGTCGCGCGGATCGAACGCGCCGGCTCGCGCCCGCTCCTTCGAACGGTGGGCGCCGAGCTCGGACTGGCCGCGACGGTCTTCGCGGTGACAGGCGTCATGACCGGACTGCCGCCGCAGGAAGGATCGGACCTCGCTCCTGCCGAACGACCGCTCGTCGTGACGGGCTCGGACTTCGCCACGACGACCAGGGTGCGTCTGCAGATATCGCCGGGCGCAGTCGGGCCGAACGAGTTCGTAGCCGACGTGACCGACTTCGACACGGGCGAACCCGTCGACGCGCAACAGGTGAGCCTGCGATTCGACCTTCCGGCGCGACCGGAGGTCGCCTCCGAGCTCGACCTCGAACCGATGGAAGACGGCACGTGGCACGCCGAGTCGACAACGCTGGCGATGCCCGGTACCTGGAGCGTCACTGTGCTCGTCCAGGGCGCCGGCGACTCGACAACGGTCGACCTTCGTGTCACTCCCCGAGTGCCGGACCAGCGCGTCGAGGTCTCCCGCGCTCCCGGCCAGCCGGACCTGTACACGATCTTCCTCGGCGGCGAGGTTCAGATCCAGGCGTACGTCGATCCCGGAACACCGGGACGAACGAACCAGGTGCACGTGACGGCCTTCGAGGGCGCGGAAGAGCTCCCGCTACGATCCGCCGTGATCGGAGTGACGGCGCCGTCTGATGAGCGATTCGAACCTGACCTGCTGCGGCTCGGTCGGGGACACTTCGCCGCGAACATCGAGCTGACGCCCGGCGTATGGTCGTTCGACGTCACGGCGGAGGCGCGTGACGGCAGCGTCCTTTCGGCGGCGTTCGAGCAGCGTTTCGAGACATGAGACGCACGATCACGATCGTGTTGGTCGGAGCAGCGCTCGCCGCATGCGGCGGCTCGGACGGATCGGGCGGCTCCCCCACCGCCACGCTCTCGCTGATCCCCAGGCCGAGCAGCTCGGCCGAGCTTGCCGTGACCTCTCCGGGGAACGGAGAGATCGTCCGCGGCTCGACGGTCGATCTGCGGGTCGACCTGGAGGGTGCCAGGATCGTCCCGCAGACGACGACGGAGCTCGCGCCCGACGAGGGCCATCTCCACGTCCTGCTCGACGACGAGGTCATCTCGATGACCGAAGGCACACGGCAGCGGATCAGAGACGTCGCGCCCGGCGTCCACCGACTGACGGTGGAGTTCGTGGCGAACGATCACGCGCCGTTCGACCCGCGCGTGATCGCGACAATCGTGTTCGAGGCGCGCGGATGAGCGCCGACGTCCGCACCATCAGCGCGCAGCGGTCGGCGCGCGCGACCCTCGTCATCGTGGCAGCCGGAAGCGTCGTGCTGCTCGCGCGCCCGTTCGTCGGCGTCGCGCCCGACGCGCGCGTGCAGCTGTTCGCCACGGCGTACCTGGTGCTCGCGGCATCCTCGCTGGCTGTGCCGGTCGCGAACGAACGTCCGCGCGTCGCGCCCTCAATTGTCCTGGCGATCGGCGCGGCCTCGATCGTTTTCGCGTCGACGATCGCCGGCCCGTCGGTACCAACGCCGCACCCGTCCCTCGCGCTGCCGCTGTCACTCCTCGCCGCGGTCGCGGAGGAAGGGCTCTTTCGCCGTGTCGCGTACGCGCGACTCGCCAAGTACGGCGCGCTCGTTGCCATCGCGGGCTCGGCGATCCTGTTCGCCATGGTGCACCTGCCGGCGTATGGCGTCGCGGCCCTTCCCGTCGACCTGGGCGCGGGGGCCCTCTTCGGGTGGCAGCGGTGGGCGTCCGGCACGTGGCTCGTGCCGGCGGGCACGCACGCGTTCGCCAACGCGGTGGCGATCCTGCGATGAGGCGTGCACTGGCTCTCTCGATAGCCGCCGTGTTCGTGGCGGGTGCGGCGTGCTCGCCCGCGCCGGCACCGATCCGTGTCGGTGCGGTGTACCCCCTGTCCGGATCGCAGGGGCCGGGTGGTGTCGACGAGTACCGGGGCGTTCAGGTCGCCGTCGACCTCGTGAACGCGGACGGCGGCGTCGACGGCCGGCCGATCGAGCTGGTTCCGCTCGACGTTCCGGTTGCCGACGCCGCGCCGGGCGCGGTCGAGGAACTCCACCGAGAGGGCATCGCCGTCGTGCTCGGAAGCTACGGCAGCACGATCTCGGCGCCGGCGGCGGACGCCGCGGCACGACGGAGCATGTTGTTCTGGGAGACCGGCGCCGTGGGGGAGATGACCGGCGGCGGCGCGGGCGAGCTCGTCTTCCGAGTCGCCCCGAGCGGCGCGGTCCTCGGCCGCAACGCGATCGCCTTCGTTGCCGACAGGGATGCGCCGGTGCTCGGTAGGGACGCCTCGAAGCTGCGCTATGCCGTGACCCTCGTCGACGACGCGTACGGGCGTGCGGTCGCGAAGGGTGCGCTGGACGAGCTCGAACGGCGTGATTACACCCTCGCCGCGACGCTCCCGTACGACCCGCGGACCGTCGACATGACGCGACTGATCAGCGAGCTCACTGCGGCCCAGCCCGACGTCGTGTTCGTGTCCGCGTACCTGGAGGACGCGATCGCGATGCGCCGGGAGATGGTTCGCCAAGGCCTCGACGTCCTCACGGCGATCGGAACGTCATCGAGCTACTGCATGCCGGAGTTCGGCACGACGCTCGGCAAGCAAGCCGTCGGGCTGTTCGCGTCGGACAAGCCCGACTCCGAGGCGCTGAACGATCGCGGTCTGACCGCCGGCGGACGCGCGCTGCTCGAGCGGGCCCGTGACGCGTACGCGGACCGATTCGACGAGTCGATGAGCGCCGCCGCGCTCGCCGGGTTCTCCGGCGCGTGGGCGCTCCTCGGCGTCGTGGCGCAGAACGCCGACTCGCTTACACCGAAGGCGATGGCGGACTCCGCGAACCGAACGCGCCTTCCGATCGGGTCGCTGCCGAACGGCAGCGGTCTCCAGTTCGGCGAGGCCGGGACGGCGACGGCCGGTGCGAACGTCCTCGCCGCGAGCGTCGTGTGGCAGTGGCAGGCGCCGGGCGAGTACGCCGTCGTGTGGCCGCCGCGGTACGCGACGTCGCGTATCGAGCCGATCGATCCGCTCCCGTGAAGGACCGCCCACGACGGCTCCGCGGGCCTTCCGGCACGCCCAGCCGAACGGTCCTCGCGGTCGGCAGCGCCGTTGTCGCCGCCTACATCGCCACGGCGTGGTTCTCGGGACAACTGAGCCCGCTCGCCCAACGCCCGCTGCTCGACGGACTCGTCCCGCCGGCGCCGTACCGATGGGTCGATCCCCCGCCCGAGCTCGCGTCGACGAACGTCGAACCGACGCCCGTGACGACGGTGGTGAAGCTCGGCAACAGAGGAAGCGCGACTGCGATCGTGTCGACCGACGACGCCCAGGTGACCCTCGTGCTGCCGCGCGGTGCATTTGGGAACGCGGCGCAACAACAGAGCGTTCGGGTCCGCATCGAACCACTCCCGCCCGGCACGGTCGAACCCCCTGAGCCGCCACTTCGGATCCTCGGCAACGTGTATCGGCTGCGCGGGAACTACGTCCCGTCGGGCGACCCGGCTCCTCTCCAGACCGAAGGCGTGCGCGTCGTGCTCGTGTACCCGTTCATCTCGACCGACCACTGGCAGCACGCCGTGATCGTCTCCCCAGACGGCGAGTCATGGACCTCGGTCGAGACGAACGACTTCCGCGGCATCCAGCAGGCCGACGGACCGATCGAGACGCTCGGCTACGTGGCCGTCGTTCAGACGGGAGTGCGCGCGTCGCCGGCGCCGACCACGGACGGCGGCGGCGACGTCGCAACGATCGGGATCGTGGTGGGACTCATCGCGCTCGCGGCGGGCGCCGTATTGGCGCTCCGACCCACGCGCCGGCCATCGGCGCGTCGACGCCGTGGTTTGAGGAAACGAACCGACCCTCGCGGGCGACGCGACGAACGGACGCGCGGCCGACGGCGATCTAGTAGCAGGCCTGGGAGAGGAGCGGCCAGGGATTCACGGCCGAACCGATCACCGAATACCCGTAGGGACTGACCGGCCAGTTCTCCGGGATCTGATAGGGGTGCCACTCGAAGTGGTTGTGGGGCGTCGTTGCGTCGCCCGAGACTCCGACGTACCCGATGATGTCGCCGGCGTTGACGGACCCAGTCACCCCCGGTTGCGCGAGATGCGCGTTGTACGTGTACCCGTGCGCGCCGTACACGTAGACGGCGTACCCCCCGAGGCCGTTCACCGACGTGCTCGCCGTCCCGTCGAACGTCGCGCGGATCGGCGTGTTCATCGGCGCCATGATGTCGTTTCCGGCGTGCGGGTGGTATCCGCCGCCGAAGCGAGGCGCGCCGAACCCGTCTGACACCGCGCGCGGCGGATCGACGGGACAGACCTCGAACACGCCGTCGAAGAACTGGACCCCGGTTAGCGCCTCGAGCTCTCGTTGCCGCTTGCGGTCGAGCCGTTTGGCGAGCTCTACGGCCTTCGCCTTCTTCGCCTCGAGGTCGTCCAGGATTCGCTGTTGCTCGGCGAGGTTCGCGTCCACAGCGGCCTTTTGTTCCCGGGCCTGTTGAAGCGCGGCCGCGCGACTCGCCCGGAGGCGCTCTTCCTCCTGCTTCTCCGCCGCCAGCTCGTTCTTGAGGTTCTGCACGTCGATGGCCAGGTCGACGTCCGTCTCGCTGACGGCGCTCACGTACTCGAGCCGAGCGGACAGGTCGACCAGCGAGGTCGAACCGAACAGGAACTCGAGCTCGGTCCCCGGCCCGGCCATGAAGGTCTCTCGCGCGCGCGCGTCGAGCCGCCTCTGAAGCGCCGCGAACTCGTTCTGCGCGTCGTGAAGGTTCTCCCTCGTCTTGTCGAGTTCCGCACTGATCTGCTGGAAGCGAGCTTCGGCGTCCTGGACCCGCTGCCACATCTCGGCGGCCTGGGCCATGAGGCCGTCGAGCTCCCCTTCCTGTTGCGAGATTTCCGCGACGAGCCGGTCGACTTCCGCCTCCGCGTCCTCGAGCTGTTCCTCCGTCGAGGTCTGCGCACTCGCTACCGGCGAGAGCGCCGCGAGGAGCAGCAGCGCGACAGCTGCATAGAGCAGGCCGGAGAGACGGCTGGGGGCGTGCATCGACTTCTCGGCCATGGAAGGGTTCCCTGCTTACCGAGCCGGCTACGGGGTTGTCAACTCGCGCGGCCGTTCGAGCCTGCCCCACGCGTTGGCCCGATGCAAGCATCGTCGTCGGCCAAGAACGGACGCTCGCGCCCGCGCCACATCACGTGGCGCGCTACAGCTCCGTGCCCGGCAGTCCCAATGCGCGCGCGATCAACAGGCGCTGGATCTCGTTTGTCCCCTCGCCGATCTCCAACACCTTGGCGTCGCGGTAGAAGCGCGCGACGGGGAACTCCTCGACGTAGCCGTAGGCGCCGTGGACCTGCACGGCCTCGCGGGCGCACGTGGTCGCCACCTCGCTCGCGTAGAGCTTGGCTACCGACGCCTCCGTCGCGAAGGGCTTCCCCCGATCGCGCCGCCACGCCGCGTTCAACACGGCCAGCCGACCGGTCTCGACGGCCACCTTCATGTCGGCGATCTTGAACTGGAGCGACTCGAACGATCCGATCGGCTTGCCGAACGCCTGGCGCTCGCTCGCGTACTTCACGCTCTCCTCGAGGCATCCGCGGGCGAGACCGACGGAAAGGGCGCCGATCGCGACGCGCCCGTCCGCAAGCGCCTCGAGGAACTGCGCGTACCCGCGTCCGCGTTCGCCGAGCAGGTGATGGGCGGGGACGCGGCAGCGGTCGAACGACACCTCGTGCGTGTCGCTGGCCCGCCAACCGATCTTGCGGTATGCCGCGCCGATCGTGAGCCCGGGCGTTCCGCTCGGTACGACGATCGTGGTGACGGCGCCGTCGCCGATCTCGGCATCCACCGCCGCGACCAGGATGGCCGACGTGATCGGTGTTCCCGAATTCGTGATGAACGCCTTCGTTCCGTCGATCACCCACTCGTCGCCGTCGAGCCGAGCCGTCGTTCTGATGGCGCGGGCGTCGGATCCGCCACCGGGCTCGGTCAGGGCGAACGCGCCGAGCGCCTCGCCGCGCGCCATCGGCTCGAGCCACCGTCGCTTCTGCTCCTCGGTCCCGAACCGGTAGATCGGGTTCGCCGCCAGGCCGACCGCGGCCTCGAGCGTGATCGCTACCGACGAGTCCCACCGGGCGATCTCCTCGAGGCACAGGCAGAACGTCACCAGGTCGCCGCCCTGGCCGCCGTACTCCTCGGGGAACGGGACGCCGAACAGGCCGAGCTCGCCCATGCGCTTCACGACCTCGAGCGGGAACTCCTCGCGCTCGTCGTAGCCGGCCGCGGCCGGCGCCACGATCTCCTCGGCGAACTCGCGTACGAGCGTTTGGAAGCTTCGCTGTTCGTCCGTGAGGTCGAAGTCCACGAACTAACCTTAGCCCGAGTGGTCGGCCGGACCGCCTGTGGCACCATGGCGTCGTGAAGTCGACGCATGCACCCGAGGAGAAGCTCGGTCGCGACGCAGTGGCGCGTCGGGCGTGGCCCGAGGCGTACGACGCCCTCCGGCCGGCGTGGGCGTCAGGCCGTCTGGACGCCAACGACCTCGAGCTCTTCGCCAAAGCCGCGTGGTGGGTCGGCCGGCCCGCGGAGGCGATCGAGGCGTGGGAACGTTCGTACGGCAAGCACGTGGAGCGCGACGAGAAGCTCCGCGCCGCGCTCGTCGCGATCACGCTCCGTCGCCAGTACGGCGCGAAGCTTGCCAAGTCGGTGGCCCAGGGATGGCTGAACCGCGCCGAACGGCTCCTGGAGGGCGAACCGGAATCGGTCGTGCACGGGTACGTGGCGATCGCGCACGGGCAGCTCGCCTGGTCGCGCGGTGAGCTCGACCACGCGCTGTCGCATCTCGAGGTCGGGGCGGCCGTCGCCGAACGCCTGGGCGAGGCAAAGCTCCGCGCCTGGGCGGCGATGTACCGCGGCATGGTGCTGGTCGACCTAGGGCGAGTCGACGAGGGATGGGCGCTGCTCGAGGACGTGAGCGCGGCCGCGGTCGGCAATGAGCTCGGCGCGTACACGACGGGCGTGGTGTTCTGCAACGTCATCAACGTCTGCCGGAACCTCGCCGACTACCGTCGTGCGAGCGAATGGGCGGAGGCCGCCACGCGGTGGTGCGAGCGGCAATCGATCAACGGGTTCCCCGGCATCTGTCGCGTCCACCGGGCCGAGATCATGCGGCTGCTGGGGACGTGGACGGCGGCGGAGTCCGAGCTCCGCCGGGCGACCGACGAGCTGTACGACTTCAGCCCCATGCATGCCGCGTCGGCGTTCCACGAGCTCGGCGAGATCCACCTCCGCATGGGCGATGAAGCGGCGGCGGAGCACGCGTTCCGCCAGGCGCAGGAGATCGGCGAGGATCCCCAACCGGGCCGCGCGTTGCTGCTGCTTCGTCAGGGGAAGATCGATGCCGCCGCGGCGTCGATCCGCGGAAGCCTCGCCGAGGAGACCTGGAACCGCCTGAGCCGCGCGCGGCTGCTGCCGGCGCAGGCGGAGATCGCGTGGGCCCGGGGCGACTCGAAGACGGCGGCGGCGGCCGCGAAGGAACTCGACGGCATCGCGGCCGACTACCCGGCGGATGCGATCGTCGCGAGCGCCGAGTGGGCGCACGGCCTGGCCGATCTCGCCGACCGCGCTCCCGCGAGCGCGTCGAAGCGGTTCCGCAAGGCGCGCCAACTGTGGCGCCAGATCGACGCGCCGTACGAGACGGCCCGTGCGGGCACACTCCTCGGGGCCGCGCTCGCCGCCGACGGCGACGTGGACGGCGCGGTCCTCGAGCTCGAGACGGCGCGCGCCGCGTTCGATCGACTCGGCGCCGTGCCGGACGTTCGCGTCGCCTCGGATCGTCTCGCGGAGCTCCAGCGCGCCGTGGGTCGAGAGGTGGCGCAGCGCACGTTCATGTTTACGGACATCGTCGGCTCGACGGCGCTGCTCGAAGCGATCGGCGACGAGGCGTGGGAGGACCTTCGCCGCTGGCACGACGAGACGCTCCGGGCGTGCATCGCGATCCACCGCGGCGAGGAGGTGGACCACACGGGCGACGGGTTCTTCGCGGCTTTCCCCGACGCGGCTTCGGCGGTCGCGTGCGCGAAGGAGATCCAGACTCGCCTCACAGAGCATCGCCGCGACCACGGATTCGCGCCGCAGGTCCGGATCGGCGTTCACGCGGCGGATGCGACGCGAGCGGGCAAGAACTATTTCGGAAGGGGTGTCCACGCCGCTGCGCGGATCGGCGCGATCGCCGGCGCCGGCGAGATCGTGGCGAGCGCCTCGACCGTCCAGCCTCTGACCAGCGTTACGGTGTCGAACCCGCGCTCGGTCCCGCTGAAAGGTATCGCCGAGCCCGTCGCCGTCGTTACCGTCGCCTGGCGCTGACGCGCCTCTAGCCGGTCGGCCTGAACCCTTCGATGTCCTCGATCGAGCCCGTTCGGGCTTCTTCGGGCTTCACCACGACCTCCATGCGTTGACCGATCTCGAGCGGCTCGTCCCCCGTCTCGACGATGCGATGGACGACCGCGGCGGCGGCTCCATCCGGCCGGACGAGGCCGATCGTGACCGGCTGCTCGAGCGGCTCCCCTTCGAGGCCGGTGTAGGAGATCGTGAACGACACCAGCCGGCCGCCCGGGCCGACCTCCGTGTCGGCTGCAAGCTCCGTGAAGCAGCGCTCGCAGAACAGCCGTGCCGGAACGTAGGTGTAGTCGCACGAGTCGCACCGCGAGCCGAGGAGCACGCCGCGATCCCGGAGCGCCGCAAAGAAGACGTCGCCGGCAACCCCGGGGGTGTAGCGGTGCGAGACAGGGATCCGGCCCTTCCACCGCCGAACCTCGTCCGGCCGCTCGAGCTTCTCCAGCACGGTGTCAGTCCCCCGTCGCCCGTGGGCGGAAGTACGCGATGTCCAGGATCGAACCGGTGCGATCGACCTCGGCTTTCCATACTGCCTCGACGGCCATCCCCACGCGAACGTCGTCGGGCGCGACCTCGCCGAGGACATGGAGGAAACCGCCATCCGAGCCGTCGATCGAGATCACCGCCGGAAGCTGCGGCTCATCGAGCGGGGTCATGTCCCACGCGACGTGGCAGATCGAGAAGGTCTCCACGCTGCCCGTGTGCCGAACGTCGACCCATGAGTCGGTCGCCCGGAAGCACCGTTCGCAGAACATGCGGGGCGGGACGAGGACGCGGCCGCAGCCGCGACACTCGCGGCCGAGGATCCGCCCCTCCGCGAGACCGTCGAGGAACCGGCCGACGGCAACACCGGCGTCCCACTCGTACCGGGCGTCCACGGCGTGATCCACCGCGCCAACGGCCCCGCGCAACTCCGTGTCGGACAAGGGATGTCCCGCGGTGGCGTACGGCGGCGTCTGGACGACCGGAAGTGACGTCGCAGCGGCCGTCGTGGAGGGCTCCGTCGGTAACGAGCCGGACGATCGCGATACGCCGTCACGTCCCATGACGACCACCGTTCCCACCTGCATCAGGTCGCCCCACGCCTGGGCGACGCCGCGCTCGGGCGTTCCGGGAACCTGCCGCTCGCCCGCATCGCCCCGCAGCTGCCAGTACAGCTCGGCGATCTTCATCAGACCCGCCGCGGCGATCGGGTTCCCCACGCCGAGCAGACCGCCGGACGGGCAGCTCGGTAGGTCGCCGTCGCGATTCAGCACGCCATCGCGCGCTGCCTCGGGAGCCTTGCCCGGTTCGAACAGCAACAGCCCCTCGAGATGATGCAGCTCCTTGTAGTCGAACGGGTCGTACGGCTCGGCGACGTGGATCTGCTTGCGCGGTTCGGTCACGCCCGCCATGTCGTAGGCCATGCGCGCGGCGTTGGCGACATACTCGGGGAACACCAGATCGCGGTTCGTCCAGTACGTCGTGTCGAGGTTCCAACCGACGCCATCGATCCACACCGGTCGGTCCGTGATCCTGCGCGCTGCTTCCTCGCTCGCCACGACGACCGCGACCGCTCCGTCGCTGATGGGTGACACGTCGAGTCGCTGCACCGGCCAAGCGAGCGTCTCGGACCCGAGCACGTCGTCAACCGTGATGTCGCTCTGTCCCAGCAGCGCGGCGGGGTGTCCGGCCGCGTTTCGCTTGTTCTTGACCGCGATCTGTGCGATGTCGCGCTTGTCGAGGTCGTACACGCTCATGTACCGGTTCATCTCGAGGGCAAAGATCCACAGCAGGTTCGGACCGAGCGGCCGCTCCAGGACGTTGTCGAAGATCGTGAGGAACGCCCCCTGCGGGTGCGGCTGCGTTGAGGACATCTTCTCCTCGGCGACGGCGAGCACGACGTCCGCCATGCCGCTGGCGACCGTGTACCAGGCCTGGATCGCGGTGAACACGCCGCTGCCGCCGCCGACGTACGTACGGATGAACGGCTTGCCGAACCCGCCCGCGCCGTCGGACAGGTACTCGCCCTTCATGTGCACCCCATCGAACGCGTCTGGCGCGCTCGTCAGACACACGGCGTCGACGTGATCGAGGGTAAGCTCGCACGAGTCGAGCGCCGCCCGCGACGCCTCCCAGGCGAGCTCCTTCCCGGTCTCCTGTGCGCGCCGAACGAACTTCGTCATGCCGGCGCCGACCACCGCGACGCGACGTGCCATCAGCCGCGCTCCGATAGGTACTCGATGATCTGCATCGAGTTGCCGTCCGGATCGCCGAACGACGCGTACCGGGCGTAGCCCGACACCTCGCCCATGTGCTCGTCGAACACGACGCCGAGTTCCTCGAGCGACGCCTTCGCCGCATCCAGGTCGTGGACGAGGAAGACGGCGGTACCACCGTGATCTGCCACGTGTCCGTCGACGTGGCCGTGCAGTCCGAGGCGCACCGTGCCGCCGTCGAGCTCGGTCCATCGATCCCCTCGGCGAAGGACGGACAGCCCGAGCTTGTCCGCGTAGAACTCGACCGCGCGATCCATGTCGCTCACCCAGAACCACACGTGATCGACGCCCTCGAGCCTCATCCCCGGGCCCCCGCATCGTTCGCCAGGACCACCACGGCCGACGATGTGCTCGGCACCTGGCGAGTCGATTGCGCGACGGCGACGTACGCCTCGTCGACCTGACGCTCTCCCGCTTCGCCGCGGAGCTGCTCCACGCACTCCAGCACCCGGACGAGCCCGTTCGCCTCGAACAGGTTCCCCTGACCGATAGAACCGCCGGACGCGTTCACGGACATCTCGCCGCCGATGTCGAGGTCGCCGTCCTCGAGCAGCGAGGCGAGCTCGGGGCCGTCGGCGATTCCGAGCGCCTCGAGGTGTTCGAGCTCGCGGAACGCATAGACGTCGTCGACCTCAGCGAGATCGATCTCCTCGGCGGGATCTCCGACGTCCGCGAGCCGGTAGGCCATCTCCGCCGCGCGCGTCGTGGACTCGGCCTGTCCCCACGGCCGGCTCTCGAGCGACGGGCTCGACGACGCCCACCCCGCGCCGAGGACCCACACCGGCGCCTCGGTCAGCTCTCGCGCGCGTTCCTCGGATGCCAGGACGATCACGACGCAGCCGTCGGCGCGCCGCGCAACCTCGAGGTCGCGAAGCGGCCACGAGACCGGTGTCGAGTCGTCGACGTCTTCGACGGAAAGCTGCGCCGGATACGCCGCACGCGGATTGTCGAGCGCGTTCGTACGGTTCTTCGAGGCGACCATCGCGCAGTGCTCCTCCGAGAGCCCGGTGCGTTCGAGGAACGCGTTCATCTCGAGACCCGCCACGTTCAGCGTCGAGATACCGAGCGGCCGGTTCAGAACCGGGTCGAGGGCGAACGCCTCGATGGCTCCGAGCGAGCGAACGTCCGAAACCTTGCTGTGCGCCTCGACCGCGACGACGGACGCGATCCCCGAACGGATCAGCATGAGCGCCGTCACGAATCCGAACAGTCCGTCGCCGGCGACCGTCTGCACCGGCCGTTGCACGGCGCCGAGTTGATCCGGCACGTACTCGTCGAAGATGGACGTTCCCTCGAGGAAGTCCTCCGAGCAGCACACGAACGAGTCGACGCCCGTCCTCGGATCGACGCCGGCGTCGAAGTAGGCGCGCTGCGCCGCCTCGAACATCAGCTCCTTGTACGAGACACCGGCCGTGATAGGGGCGAACCCCGCGTGACCGATCCCTACGACCGCGACGCGCGGCTCCACGTCCTCGATTCTCCCATCGCTCGCGATCGTGCGGCCAACCGTCAGACCGTCGCCGTCGCCCGCGCGGGGCGAACGCGGTCCGCGAACCGCGCCGCGATCGGTCCGGCGATCGCCAGCAGCAGCACGTACGCGGCGGCGAGCGGTCCGAGCTCGGGCTCGACGCCCACCGTGACGCCGATGCCGGCGATGACGATCGAGAACTCGCCCCTGGCGATCAGCGCCGCGCCCGCACGGATGCGACCGCGCCGGCCGATCCCGCCGCGACCCGCCGCCACCCACCCGGTGAGGAACTTCGTTCCCCCACCGACCACGGCGAGCAGGAGGGCTGGCACCACCGCGTCGGGCAGAAAGCCGGGATCGATGCGAAACCCGAAGAAGATGAAGAACACGCCGGCGAAGACGGCGCGGAGCGGAACTACCAACGAACGAGCGCGTTCTGCTGCCGGTCCGGAGAACGCGATCCCCGCCAGGAACGCGCCGACCGCTGCAGAGACGTTCAACGCCTCGGTGATACCTGCGGTGAGGAGAAGCACCCCGAGGATGCCGAACAGCATCGCCTCGTCCGAATGACTGAACACCAGGCGACTGAGCGCCGGGCCGAACCGCGCGCCGGCGGCGAGCACTGCGCCCACAACGACGACGGCGATGAGCACGGCTATCACGACGCGCGCCACGCCGCCGCCGACCAGCAGGACGGTGACGAAAGGAAGGTAGCCGGCCATCACCAGGTCCTCGACCACCAGGATGGCGAGGACGATGGGCGTCTCCCGATTGCCCATCCATCCCAGGTCGTCCATGGTCCTGGCGATCACCCCGGAGGACGAGATGTACGTGATCCCGGCGAACAGGATCGCGGGGACGAGATCCCACCCCATGATCAGCCCGAGCGCGAGTCCCGGCGTCGCATTGAGGAGTGCGTCGAGTGCGCCCGCGGTCGTTGAAGCGCGAAGGGCATCCACGAGCTCCCGAGCCGAGTACTCCAGGCCCAGCGTGAACAGGAGCAGGATCAGTCCGATCTCGGCGCCCGCCGCGATGAACCCCTCGGCCGTCACCAACGGTGCGACGCCTCCTTCGCCAAAGGCGAGCCCGGCCACCAGGTAGAGCGGGATCGGGGAAAAACCGAAGCGGGCGGCGATCCGCGACAGAACCGCCAGGAGGAGGGTCACCCCGCCGAGCTCGACGAGGAACAGCGCGTCGCGCACGCCTCAGCCCGTGTGTAACAGGACGACGAGCTCTTCGATCCCCCGCGGCGTCCCCACGACCACGAGGACATCGCCCGCCTCGATACCGAATTCGGGACCAGGCGCAGGGAACGCGGCGTCGTCGCGCAGCACCGCGACGATCGAGACGCCGGTTCGCGTTCGTGCGGCCGTGGTCCCCACGGTCTTGCCCGCGTACGGCGACGTGGCGGGGAGCGGCAGCCGGTCGACGGCGAGACCCTCGACCTGCCGCTGCAGCTCGACGAGCTCCTTCGCCACCTGGGAGACGCCCAATAGCTCAGCGAGTGTCCGGCTGTCCTCGGGTCCAAGCCGGAGGAGATCGTGACTCGTGTCGGGATCGGCGCGCTCGTAGAGGACGAGCTCGCGTTCTCCCGTTCGGTGGTGGACCACGCCGACGCGAGCACCGCCCTCGGTCACGAACTCGTAGCGGACGCCGATCCCGGGAAGCTCGACCTCGTTGACCACGGCCACGTGGCCATCCTCGCAGAGCAGGCAGTCGTGCGGATCGAGCGTGCGGTTCGCAACATCACTGGGCAGCGCCGCGCGGCCGATCGCGGTCAGTCGCCGAGGATCTTCTTCTTCTGGTTCTGGAACTCCGCCTCGGTGAGAACGCCGCGATCGCGCAGCCCCGCCAGGCGCTCGAGCTCGGTCGTCACCGACGGCGCGGCCGGTGATGGGCGGGATGCATTCGACTGGTACATCCGTTCCTTGTTGCGCTCTCCCTGCTCGTAGATCGTCCTTTGCACGCTTTCGGGATGGCGGATGTTCGCGAACACGTTCCGGCCGAACTCGCTCGCGGACTGGATCACCAGGTCGCCCGCTCCGACCATCCGTTCGAACACCGACTGCTGGAACCGAACGTCGTTGATGGCCTCGAGCGGGATCTCCATCGTCCGCTTGGCGATGAAGCCCTCGCGATGGATCACTCGGTCGCTCGTCACGGCGAAGGTCGAGGTAATCCAGGCGACGAACGCGCGCACGGGATACCACAGCAGGATCAGCGCTCCGGCGGCGAGCGCGATCCACAGCACCGCGGTCCTGGCGGAGCCGTCGTCGGGCGCGTAGATCAGCGCGAGGATCCACCCCACGACGACGAGCACCGTCACGAAGATCGGAGCGACGAGCGCGATCCAGTGCGGACGAAGATCGAGCACGAGCTCCTCGCCCTCGATGAGCAGCCGTCGCGGGAACGCCATCGGGCGGGAGCTTACTGCAGGTGCTCGACCTCACCGAACCGAACTCGCTCGACCGCTTCGCCGACTCGGACGAGGAGCGCGCCGGTCTCGTCGACGTCGACGGCGTCGCCTTCAACTACGTTCCCACCGGTCGTCCGCGCGCGGATCTGGGTGCCGAGCGTCGAGCAAACGTTCCGGTACGACGCGACCACGTCGTGCCCGAACGACTCGCTCGACGGCCGGTATCCCTGGGCGAACCGGTGGAGGAACGCCGTCAACAGCGTCTCGTCGTCGGCCTCGACGGCTGCGGCGTTCGGAACATCGCTCGGCGGCGACCCGAGATTGACGCCGATCCCGACCACGACGAATTCGACGCTCGATACCGCTACGCGTGCCTCGGCCAGGATTCCCCCGGCCTTGCGACCGTTCACCAGAACGTCGTTCGGCCACTTGCACGTGGCATCCGCCGCAGCGACGTCGCGACACGCCGTGGTCAAGGCGGTGCCGGCCAGCAACGAGATTGTGCCGATCGAATCCGGCTCGAGCGGCGGTCGCAGGACGAGTGAGAACAACAGGGCGTGCCCCGGTTGGTCCGTCCATGTTCGGCCCAGGCGTCCGCGGCCAGCGGTTTGGTGGCTCGCCGCGACGAGGGTCCACTCCGGCGCGCCGTCGATCGCCATCCGCACCGCCGTGGCCTGGGTCGAACCGGTAACCTCGTCGAATCGCACGGGCGCGCGCAGCCCCGCCCCTGCGAGCGCGCGCGAAAGCGCCTGTTCGGAAAGCATCGGAGGTTTGACTCCCCTTCGGGGGTCCTCGATTATCGGCTGCCGGAGCGGACCGCGTGGCGAAACCTCGGATCCTCATCGCGAACCGTGGCGAGATCGCCGTCCGCATCATCCGGACCGTACGAGAGCTCGGCTACACGTCGATCGCCGTGTACAGCGACGCCGATCGCGACGCGCTCCACGTCGAGATGGCCGATCACTCGTACCGGATCGGTCCGCCGCTCCCCGCCGAGTCCTACCTGTCGATCGGGGCGATCCTGGAAGCGGCCGCCAAGTCGAGGGCGACGATGGTTCACCCCGGCTACGGCTTCCTGTCCGAGCGCGCCCAGTTCGCCCGCGCAGTCGAACAGGCCAACATCACCTTCATCGGGCCGCCGGCAGACGCCATCGAGATGATGGGCGACAAGGCCGTCGCCAGACAGGCGGCCGACCGCATCGGCGTTCCCATCGTCCCGGGGACGCCCGAGCCGGTCACGATCGAGGATGCGCCGCGGGAGGCAGACCGCATCGGCTATCCGGTGCTCGTGAAGGCTGCGTTCGGCGGCGGCGGTCGCGGCATGCACGTCGTCAGGAAGCCCGAAGAGCTCACGGCTGCGCTCACGCGTTCGGCACGCGAGGCCACGGCGTACTTCGGGCGACCCGAGATCTTCCTCGAGCGATACATCAATCGCGCGCACCACGTCGAGGCGCAGGTGATCGCGGACACGCACGGCAACGCGTTCTTCCTGGGCGAGCGCGACTGCTCGGTGCAGCGGCGCCACCAGAAGCTGATCGAGGAGACGCCCTCGCCGGTCGTCGACCCGGAGCTTCGCGCGCGGATCGGCGAGTCGGCGTTGGCCCTCGCCAAGGAGGCGGGCTACGTCAACGCCGGCACGGTCGAGGGAATCGTCGACGAGGACGGCGCCTTCTACTTCTTGGAGATGAACACGCGCCTTCAGGTCGAACACACGGTGACAGAGATGGTCACCGGTCTCGACCTCGTCGCGCTCCAGATCCGCGTCGCACTCGGCGACAAGCTCGAGCTCGACGACGTCGCTCCGCGCGGGCACGCCATCCAGTGCCGCATCAACGCCGAGGATCCCGCGCGGAACTTCCTGCCCGGACCCGGTCGCGTCACGCGGTACCGAGAGCCGTCCGGTCCGTTCGTCCGCGTCGACTCGTTCATCGAGGCCGGACGAGAGATTCCCTCCGACTACGACTCGATGTTCGCGAAGCTCGTCGTGTCGGGTGATACGCGCGAGCGCGCGATCGAGCGGATGCTCCGCGCACTCGGCGAGTTCCGCGTCGAGGGCGTTCCGACGACGATCCCGTTGCACCGGTGGATCCTCGGTGCGCGAGCGTTCCGCAAGTCGACGCATACGACGACGTGGCTCGAGAAGGCCCTACGTGACGCGGAGCTCGAGCTCCCCGCGGGGGGCCCGCAACCCCCGCCGACCGAGGTGAAACCGCCGGTCCCCGCCGAGCTCCTCGTCGAAGTGGACGGTCGGCGCGTGCCCGTGCGGATCTTCGACCAGCGTCGCGACACCGCGCCCCGGCCTCCCAGTCGCCTGACCGCGCACCACGACCAGGCCGTGCACAGCGTCGTCACCGCTCAGATGCAGGGCACGGTCCTCCGGGTGCTGGTCGAGGTGGGCCAGGAGATCCAGGCCGGCGACGTCGTATGTGTCCTCGAGGCGATGAAGATGGAGAACGCGATCCCCGCGCCGCGCGAGGGTGTCGTATCGGAGCTACCGGTCCGCGAAGGACTGGTGGTTCAGGCGGGCGACACGCTCGCCGTCATCGACTGAGCGCCGCGGCGTGCTCCCGAATGCTCTCCGGAGCGATGAGCTCCGCGGGGGCGATCGCTTCGGGCGATGACAAAGCCCACGGTAGCCACAGCCCGAAACTCGTCCCCTCGCTGGTCGATCGCTCGAGCCACACGCGACCGCCGATCGCCTCGCTCGTCTTCTTGCAGATGTACAGGCCGAGACCGGTGCCGCCGACGCTTCGCGTGGCCGAGCTGTCGACCTGGAAGAACCGCTCGAAGATGCGGTCCTGCGCCGCGACGGGAATGCCGCCACCTTCGTCCTCGACCATGATGGCGACGCCGCCGCCGCGTTCCTGCCCCCGGATCGTGACGCGCGTGTCGGGTGGCGAGTACTTGAGCGCATTCTCGACCAGGTTCGACAGGATCTGATGGATCCGGGCATCGTCGGTCTCCACGAGCGGCAGCCCCGGTCGGAACCTGAGGTCGAACGTGTGACCGTGTGCGCTCGGTGTGAGCTCGAGGACGACGTCATCGGCTATCTCCTCCAACGAGACGACCGAGAGCTGCAGTGGCTCGACCTTCGCCTCGAGCTTGGCGACGGCGAGTAGCTGTTCGATCAAGCGGCGAAGACGATCCCCCTGCCGGTCGGCGGCCTCCAGGAACGAGCGCCCTTGCTCGTCACCAAGACCCGGCCCGAGCTGCAGAAGCGTCTTGAGGTAGCCCTGGATCGACGTCAGTGGTGTCCGTAGCTCGTGCGAGACGACGGCGATGAAGTCGTCCTTCATCCGGGACAGGATCTTCTCTTGCTCGAGGGCGTACTCGAGCCGGGCAACCAAGCGCGTGTTCTCGAGCGATGTCGTGGCGCCCCAATGCGCCGCGACGACGGGGACAGCGAGGAGCGGCACCAGAAGCAGACTGCGGTCGGCCACGATCAGAGCCACCGGCGACATCGCGACGAGGGCCATCGCCGTTGCGGCCTGGAACCAGAAGTCTGCGAGCAGGTAGCGAACGATCGGTTCGCCTCGTGCAAGCGCGAGCCCCACTCCGGTAAGGACGTCGTTGACCAGGAAGAGCACCGCCGCCGCCGCAAAGATAGCGATCAGGGACCCCGGAGAGATGCGAGCCGTGCCGCCGATCGCCTCGTAGACGGCACCCGCGGCCGCCACCGAGATCGTGTACTGGGCCACGTTGAACAGGACTTTGAACGGGCGCTTGCCGTAGAGGACGTCGGCCACGATCGTCGCGGCGGCGAAGACGATCGCCGCCGCCGCCGTGCCGAACGCGAGGAGTACCGCGAAGCCGAACGTGGTGGAGGTGCCGATCTCCTCGACGTTGCTCTCTCGCGGCAGCGTGATCGGAAACAGCTCGCCGATCAGCGCCAGCGCGGCCAACAGCCAGAAGGTGATCGTGTTTGCGGCGATTGCGTCCAGGTCGAGCCGGATGAGGAGTGGACCGAGGAGACCAAGCCCCACAACGGTGACAGCCCCGACGTACGCTCGTGCCGCGAGCGACGTCGGGGCATCGCCCCCTTCATCGTGTTCTCGGCTGGGAACTACGACCGCGAGGTCACGCTTAGAAGGCATACGGTCGCCACTTGCGCGGCGCGCCGAGGACGTACACGAGGACGACAAGAAGCGCCGGCGAGTACCACGCGCGCTTCAAGAGGTTCTGCACTGCCGTCTCACCTCCTCCGACAGCCGGGGCGATGGCGCCCCCTCGAGCTGGCCGCTGACACTCACTGCCCGGGGTTGCTATCGGTCGCGTTGTCGTGCGACTCAATAGGCCGTCCGAACCGTCGTTACCGTAGTTCGGTGTCCCCACCCCGAGCCATCGTCCGTTCGCACGGATTACTCGTCGGACCGGAGGTTTCAGAGTCTGACGTCGGGGGACGCCGTTTGGCCCGCGAGACATGCCCTCACCATGCGGCCCGGCATCACCGATCGAGGGCTCAGGCACGAGGATCGGCCCGCCGATAGGGGAAGTCGCGGGCCGAAAGGCCAATACGAAAGGATCCTCCGTGCTGCTCGTCGTGTTCGTCGCGTTGGCAGGCGCGCTGGTCCCGATCGCGGGCGGGAGGCTGTCGGCGCTGCTCGACCTCGGGTTCCGATCGCTGTGGCTTCTTGCGACGGCCGTCGCCCTGCAAGTCGCAGCATTCGTGATCCCGGGCGACGCAGATGCGTGGCGGATCACGGCGCACGTCGCGTCGTTCCCGGTGGGCCTCGCGTTCGTGTGGGCAAACCGAGCGATCCCCGGTCTGTGGGTGATCGCGGTCGGTGCCCTACTGAACGGGATCGCCATCGCGGCAAACGGCGGCGTGATGCCGGCCTCGGCGTCCGCGGTTCGATCGGCCGGGCTCGAAGCCGACCCCAGCGGGTTCGTGAACTCGGACGTGCTCGCCGATCCCAATCTGCTCTTCCTCGGCGACGTCTTCGCGATACCGGCGTCGTGGCCGTTCGCGAACGTGTTCAGCGTGGGCGACGTCCTCATCGCCGTCGGCGCTGCCTACTCGATCCACGCGACCTGTGGGTCTCGATTGGTCCCCGTTCGGTTCCACCGCGTGCCGACGCCAACGCACGCGGCAGAGGATGGCTCGCCTAGTCGCTCTCCTTCGAGCCCCAATCGTCCCGACCGGTGATGCGGAACCCGCTGTCGTGGATGCCGTACTGGCGATTGATCGACACGAGGAGCGCCGTCATCGTCTCGGCGATCCGGGCCTGCGACAGCAGACCGCAGTCGACCCACCGGAGCCCCGGGATCCGTTCGACCAACGCGCCCACGATCGTCTTCGCTTCGTGATCGTCGCCGCAAACGAGCACGTCACTCTCCATCGGTCGTTCGACGTCCATCAGCGCACGCGCCGAGATCGTGTGAAACCCCGCCGTCATCCGCGCTCCCTCGCCGACGATGGCCGCCGCCTGCTCGGCCGCCGAACCGTGCCATGGACGGACCACGTGCCACGCTCTCCCCCCGACGGCGGTCGCGAGAGGGCTCGTCGCGTCCATGACCACGGCGCCGGCTCGGAGGTGCGGCTTGATCGTGCGGTACGTCTCGGCTTGCCCCTCGAACGGGACGGTCACGATCACGGTGTCCGTCTGCGAGACGGCGAGCTCGTTCGTCGTGCCGGCAACGTTCGCGCCCACCCCGAGCACCTCGACGGCGCGAGTCGCTGCGGCGGCGCCGCGCTCCTCCGACCGAGAGCCGATCACGACGCCCACGCCCGCCGTTACCAGGCGAAGCGCCAGCCCGAACCCCTCTTCCCCCGTACCGCCGACGATGGCGACGTCCATCGTCAATGCGGCCGCACAACGTTCGCTTCGCTCACTGTGCTACCCCCGCTCCCCCTCACGGTGCCCTCAGTGAGGGCGGTACTCACCGAAGACGTCGCGCAGGACATCCGACACCTCGCCGAGCGTCGCCCGCGCACGGAGCGCCTCACGCATCGCCGGCAGGACGTTGTCCGTCCCGGTTGCCGCGGTGCGAACGGCGCCGAGGGCGCGCTCCACGACCGCGGTGTCACGCTCCCGGCGAAGCCGTCGTAGGCGCTCCACCTGCGCGCCGACCTCCTCCTCGCCGATCCGCTGCAACTCGACGGACGGCTCATCTGGATCGTGGAATCGATTCACGCCGACGACGACGCGGTCGCCCGACTCGATGCCCTGCTGGATGTGGAACGCCGACTCGTGGATCTCGTCCTGATAAAACCCGGCCTCGATCGCGGCGACGGCACCGCCGAACCCGTCGATCTTGTCGAGGTAGGCGCGTGCGCGATCCTCGATCTCGTCGGTGAGCGCCTCGACGAAGTACGCACCGCCGAACGGGTCGACGACGTTCGCGACGCCGGTCTCGTACCCGATGATTTGCTGGGACCGGAGGGCTATCTTCGCCGCTCCCTCCGTGGGGAGCGCGAACGCCTCGTCGAACGAGTTCGTGTGCAGCGATTGCGTCCCACCGAGCACCGCGGCGAGCGCCTCGATCGCCGTCCGCACGATGTTGTTCTGGGGCTGCTGCGCGGTGAGCGTCGCTCCGCCGGTCTGCGTGTGGAACCGCAGCACCAAGCTGCGCGGATCCTTCGCGCCGAACCGTTCCGACATGATGCGCGCCCACATCCTGCGCGCCGCACGGAACTTCGCCACCTCCTCGAAGAAGTCCATGTGGCAGGCGAAGAAGAACGAGAGCCGCGGCGCGAACCGGTCGATGTCGAGGCCGGCCTGGAGCGCCGCATGCACGTACGCGATGCCGTTCGCTAGCGTGAACGCGACCTCCTGCACCGCGGTCGCCCCTGCCTCGCGCATGTGGTACCCGCTGATCGAGATCGTGTTCCATCGAGGGAGCCGCTCGCCGCAGTACGCGAACAGGTCCGTGATCAGACGCATCGACGGCTTGGGTGGATAGATGTACGTGCCGCGCGCCGCGTACTCCTTCAGAAGGTCGTTCTGCACGGTCCCCGACAGCGCGGCCGCGTCGAAACCACGCTCCTCTGCGACGAGCTCATACAGCACCAGCAGGATCGGAGCGGTCGCGTTGATCGTCATCGAGGTCGACACGCGATCGAGCGGGATGTCCTCGAGCAGTCGATGCATGTCATCGATGGAATCGATCGCCACGCCGGTCTTCCCGACCTCGCCCTCGGCGCGCGGATGATCCGAATCAAGTCCCATCTGCGTCGGGAGGTCGAACGCGACCGACAGCCCGGTCTGCCCGTGTTCGAGCAGGTAGCGGAAACGTCGATTCGTCTCGCCGGCGGTCCCCATCCCCGCGTACTGGCGCATGGTCCACAGACGCCGTCGGTACATACTCGAGTGGATCCCGCGCGTGAACGGCGGCGAACCGGGTGCGCCGATGTCCGCGTCGAGATCGTTCCCCTCGAGATCCTCGGGCCCGTAGACGTCGCGGAGCTCGATCCCGGACGCGGTTTCGCGCCGAGTCTCGGTCATGCGCTCTCCTTGCCGGGGACCGCGTTCGCTCGATACCGCTCGCTCACCGCTTGAGTCCCCCGCACCTCCTCCAGCGTAACGGGTAGCATCGCGACGGGGGTGATGGGGGGGCACGCGGAACGAAATGGTCGTCGTGCGAACCCCGGAGCAGATGGACGTCGTCGATCCGCGTATCGAGGAGTACATGCGGACGCTCCTCACCCGGTTCGACGAACCCACGTTGCTCGAGATGGAGACGTACGCCGCCGAGCGCGACTTTCCCATCGTCGACCGGCTCGTCGGCGTCACCCTGGAGCTGCATGCCCGTTCGATCCGCGCTCGACGCGTCTTCGAGCTCGGTTCCGGCTTCGGCTACTCGGCGTACTGGTTCTCACGCGCCGTCGGTTCCGGCGGGGAGGTCCACTGCACCGACGGTGACCCGAAAAACGAGCCGAGGGCGATCGAGTACCTCTCGCGAGCCGGTCTGGCGGACCCCGTCCGCTGGCATGTCGGCGACGCGCTCCGGAGCTTCGCGGGCGTCGACGGCGAATTCGACGTCGTCTTCAGCGACATCGACAAGCACGAGTACCCCGACGCGTGGCGCGCGGTTCGCGACCGGATCCGGGTCGGCGGCCTGTACCTGTGCGACAACACCCTGTCCTACGGCGGAGGATCCGTCCTCACCGACGGCGAGTGGCCGGCGGCGATCCGGGAGCACAACGCGTTGATCGCCGAGGACGAGCGCTACGTTTCGGTGATCAACCCGACGCGCCAGGGCGTGCTCGTTGCCATGCGTACGGTCTGAACGGCGCTAGTCTGAGGGGAAGCATCCATGGCCAAACGAAGGGCTGACGTCGGCACGCTCTACAAGGGCAGTCCCGGCCAATGGTCATGGCTCGCGCACAGGATCACCGGACTCGCCGTCACCCTGTTCTTGTTCGCGCACGTGGTCGACACCGCGGTCGTCGGTTGGGGGCCCGACGCCTACAACCGGGTGACCGAGGTCTACCACAACTGGGTCGTGCGGGTGCTCGAGCTCGGTCTGGTCGCGGCCGTGCTGTACCACGCGATCAACGGCCTGAAGATCATGGTGTTCGACTTCTGGCCGTCGACCACTCGGTACATGAAGCCGATCTCGGCCGCGTCGACGGTTCTGTTCCTGGGCAGCATGATCCCGATCACCTGGATCATGGGTCGCGAGATCCTCAACCTCGCCTTCGGGTGGGACCTGTGAGCGTCGGGACACGTACCGGAACGCCACCGGCCCTCCCGCCCGGTCGAGGGACGGGGGTTCGGCGGGACCGCCGCGATCGTCCCGCGGGCGGGTTCGAGCTCTGGTCCTGGTTGTTCATGCGCGTGAGCGGCGTCGCGCTGCTCGTTCTCGCCGTCGGCCACGTCCTCATCATGCACGTGCTGGACGAGGGCGTTTCGCGCGTCGACTTCGAGTTCGTGCAGCTCCGCTGGCAGAGCCCGCTCTGGCGCACGTGGGACTGGGCGCTCCTGGTCCTCGCGCTCCTCCACGGCGTCAACGGACTGCGCGTGACGGTGCAGGACTACGTCCGCTGGCCCGGCGCGCGATTCGCGCTGAACGTGCTGTTCGCGCTCACCGGATTCGTCCTGTTCGTCCTGGGAACGGTCATCGTGTTCACGTTCGATCCGAACGCTTGGCCTCGCCCGTCCTGACGACATGACGACCGTCCACACGTACGACGCCGTGATCGTCGGCGCGGGGGGGGCAGGACTCCGCGCGGCGATCGAGGCGGCCGACCGCGTCCGGACCGCCGTCATCTCGAAGCTGTACCCGACGCGCTCCCATACCGGCACCGCACAGGGGGGGATGTGTGCGGCGCTGGCGAACGTCGAGGAGGACTACCCCGAGTGGCACGCGTTCGACACGGTGAAGGGCGGCGACTACCTCGTCGACCAGCCGGCGGCGCAGCTCATGACGGAAGAGGCCGTCGACGCCGTCTACCAGCTCGAGCACTGGGGGTTGCCGTTCAACCGAACGCCCGAGGGTCGGATCGATCAGCGGCGCTTCGGCGGTCACACGCGCAACCACGGTGAGGCGCCGGTACGGCGCGCGTGCTACGCCGCCGATCGAACCGGCCACATGATCCTGCAGACGCTGTACCAGCAGTGCGTCAAACGCGACGTTCGATTCTTCAACGAGTTCTACGTGCTCGACCAGCTGCTCTCGGACGGCCGATGCGCGGGAGTCGTCGCGTACGAACTTGCGACCGGCGAGATACACGTGTTCCGCGCGAAATCGGTGCTGTACGCGACCGGCGGGTACGGCCGAATATTCAAGGTGAGCTCGAACGCGCACACGCTCACCGGCGACGGTCCCGCGGTGCTGTTCCGCCGCGGCATCCCTCTGCAGGACATGGAGTTCTTCCAGTTCCATCCGACCGGCGTGTACAAGCTCGGCATCCTGCTGTCCGAGGCCGTGCGCGGCGAAGGCGGCATCCTCATCAACTCCGAGGGCGAGCGGTTCATGGAGCGCTATGCGCCGACCGTGAAAGACCTCGCTCCGAGAGACCTCGTCTCGCGCGCGATCTACCAGGAGATCAAGGAAGGACGAGGCGTCGGGCCTCGACGCGACGCGGTGTACCTCGACGTTCGACACCTTCCACACGATGTGATCGAGGAGAAGCTGCCGGACGTAACGGAGTTCGCGCGGGTGTACCTCGGCGTGGAGCCCACGCGAGAGCCGGTGCCGATCCAGCCGACGGCGCACTACGCCATGGGCGGGATCCCCACCAACACGGATGCCCAGGTCGTCGTGGGCGAGGAGGAGTCGCCGGTTCCGGGCCTGTACGCGGCCGGCGAATGTGCGTGCGTCAGCGTCCACGGAGCCAACCGCCTGGGGACCAACTCGCTGCTCGACATCGTCGTGTTCGGGCGTCGTGGTGGACTCCACATGAGCGAGTTCGCGCGCGACGCAGACCTACCGGACCTGCCCGACGCCCCGGACGTGCGGGTACGCGAGACGATCGACGGGCTGTTGAACCGGCCCGAGGGCGCGAACGCCGCCGACATCCGCGCCGAGCTCCAGGAGCAGATGTTCGACCTGGCGTTCGTGGTGCGTTCGGAGACAAGCCTGCAGAAGATGGCCGACGTCCTCGTCGGGCTGCGGGAGCGGTACGAACGGGTCTTCGTTCAGGACACGGGCAAGGCCTTCAACACGGAGCTCACCGAGGTCATCGAGCTGGGCTTCATGCTGGACTGCGCGGACGCGCTCGTCGCGGCGGCCCTCGCTCGGGACGAGAGCCGGGGCGGTCATTACCGCGAGGATCACCCGCTCCGCGACGATGCGAACTGGCTGAAGCACTCGCTCGCGTACCGTAAGGCGGACGGCTCGATCGAGCTGGAGACCAAGCCGGTGAAGCTCGGGCCGTACATCCCGATGGAGCGCAAGTACTGATGGACGACGGCAACGGCCTCGGCGACGTCCTGGAGGCATCCGACCGCCGGGCGGCGGGCGCCGGTGGACGGGTATCGCTGACGTTGAGGATCCGCCGCTACAACCCCGAGACCCGCGGCCAGGAATCGTGGTGGGACGAGTTCACGATCGAGAGTGAACCGGACGACCGGCTGCTCGACGCGCTTCACCACGTGAAGTGGTACCTGGACGGGACGTTGGCGCTTCGACGTTCGTGCGCGCACGGGATCTGCGGCTCCGACGCGATGATGATCAACGGACGAAACGCCCTGGCGTGCAAGATCATCGTTCGCGACGTGGCACCACGCGTCACCGTCGAACCGATCCGCGGCCTCCCCGTGCTGAAGGACCTCATCGTCGACATGGAGCCGTTCTTCGCCGGGTATCGGTCCGTGCTGCCGTACCTGATCAACGACTCGGGCGAACCGGAGAAGGAACGCCTCCAGTCACCCGAGGAACGTCACCGGTACGACGACACCACCAAATGCATCCTGTGCGCGGCGTGCACAACCTCGTGTCCGATCTTCTGGGGTGACGAGGAGTACGTCGGCCCCGCCGCGATCGTCAATGCCCACCGGTTCGTCTACGACTCGCGCGACGAGGGCGGGAGGCGGCGCCTCGAGATCCTCGCCGAGAAGAACGGCGTGTTCCGCTGCCGGACGACGTTCAACTGCACGGACGCGTGCCCACGCGGGATCGAGGTCACCAAGGCGATCCAGGACGTGAAGCGCTCGATCCTGTTCGACCGGTTCTAGCCGGGCCGTCGCGGCGGATAGGGTCGAGTCCATGGCTCACCTCGTCACGCTCATCCCCGGCGACGGCATCGGTCCCGAGGTCGCCGACGCGATGCGACTCGTCGTCGAGGCAACTGGGGCCGTGGTCGAATGGGTCGTCGAGGAGGCCGGCGCGGCGGTACTCGAACGAGAGGGGACGCCGCTGCCCGATCGGGTCCTCGAGCAAGTCGAACGCTCGCGTGTCGCGATCAAGGGACCGGTCACCACGCCGGTGGGAACCGGATTCCGGAGCGTCAACGTGGCCCTGCGTCAGGAGCTCGACCTGTTCGCCGCGGTTCGGCCGTCGAGATCGCTGCCGGGCGTGCCCACCCGTCACCATGACGTCGATCTCGTCGTGATCCGCGAGAACACCGAGGATCTGTATCAGGGGATCGAGTTCGAACGCGGAACGCCGCAGGCCGCGGCCCTCCGCCACGAGCTTCGGCGGCTGACCGGACGCACGGTTCGCGAGGACGCCGGACTGACGGTCAAGCCGATCAGCGTCACGGGGGCACGCCGGATCGTCCGGTTCGCGTTCGAGTTCGTGCGGTCGAACGGACGGCGCAAGGTCACCCTCGGGCACAAGGCGAACATCATGAGGTTCTCGGATGGGCTGTTCCTGTCGATCGGTCAACAGGAGGCAGCGGACCAGTCGGACGTTGTGTTCGAGGACATGCAGATCGATCAGCTTTCGATGCGCCTGACGCGCGACCCCGAGACGTTCGACGTGCTGCTGCTGCCGAACCTGTACGGCGACATCCTCTCCGACCTGTGCGCGGGTCTCGTCGGTGGACTGGGTCTGGCGGCCGGCGCGAACCTCGGCTGGGAGTACGCCGTATTCGAACCTGTTCACGGCAGCGCGCCCGACATCGCCGGACGAGCGGTCGCGAACCCAATTGCGATGATCCTGTCTGGGGCGATGCTCCTCCGTCACGTCGGCGATGGCGATCGCGCGTCGGCGATCGAGTCGGCCGTCGATACGGTGCTCGAACGCGGAGACGTCCGAACGCCTGACCTCGGCGGAGGATCCACGACGGGCGAGGTCGCCGAGGCGATCGCCGCCGAAGCGGCCCGCTAGCTGGGGCAGGCGGAACTAACCGGCGCCCGGGCCGAAGATCCCGCCCTCCGTCATCCTTCGAACGTCCAGCGCCTCGTCGAGCTCTTCCGGACCGAGCACTTTTCGCTCGGCGGCGATCTCGCGGACGCTGCGCCCGGTGGCCACCGCCTCCTTGGCGATGTCGGCGGCGGCGTCGTAGCCGATCTTCGGCACCAGGGCGGTGATGATGGGGAACGACTGCTCGACGAGCAGCAGCGCCCGTTCTCGATCGGCGTCGAGCCCGTCGACCGCGCGATCGGCGAACAGCGACGCGGCTCGTGTGAGAAGTTCGATCGACTGCAGCAGGTTGTGCGCCATGACGGGCATCATCACGTTGAGCTCGAAGTCGCCGAGCGCGCCCGCGACCGTCACGACGGTGTCGTTGCCGATCACCTGGGCCGCGACCTGACGAACGACCTCGGCGGCGACGGGATTGACCTTGCCCGGCATGATCGAGGAGCCCGGCTGCAGGGACGGCAGCCGAAGCTCGGCGAGCCCCGCGCGCGGACCGGAGCCCATCCAGCGGATGTCGTTCGCGATCTTCATCAGCGAGACCGCGACGGTCTTCAGCGCCCCGCTCGTCTCGACCAGCGCGTCCTGGGCACCCTGCGCCTCGAAGTGATCGGCCGCCTCCCGGAGTGGGTGGCCGATGCGTTCCGCCAGCAGCGCGATCGTCCTCGAGGCGAACCGCGGATGCGCGTTCAGTCCCGTCCCCACCGCCGTGCCGCCGAGCGGAAGGTCGGCGAGCCGTTCGGTCGTGGACCGGAGGCGCTCGATCCCCTTCTCGACCTGCATCGCATATCCCCCGAGCTCCTGACCGAGCCGCACGGGCGTCGCGTCCATGAGATGGGTCCGTCCCACCTTCACGACGTCGTCGAGCTCACGGGCCTTCGCAGCCAGCGACGCATGCAGTCGCTCGAGCGCGGGGATCAGGTCCTCGGAGATGCCCAGGAGCGCCGCGATCCGGATCGACGTCGGGATCACGTCGTTCGACGACTGGCACGCGTTGACGTGATCGTTCGGATGGACGTCCTTGCTGCCGCGCTCGCCGCCGAGCATCTCGATCGCGCGGTTCGCGATGACCTCGTTCGCGTTCATGTTCGTTGACGTGCCGGACCCCGTCTGGAAGACGTCGAGGACGAACTCGCCGTCGAGCCGCCCCTCGACGACTTCGTCCGCTGCCGCGGCGATCGCCTGGGCCGCTCGAGGCTCGACCAGACCGAGCTCCGCGTTGACGGTCGCGGCGGCCGATTTCACCAGGCCGATGGCCCCGATGAAGCGCCGGGGGAACCGGATTCCCGAGACGGGGAAGTTCTCCAGCGCGCGCTGCGTCTGGGCGCCGTAGTAGGCGTCTGCGGGAACCCGAACCTCGCCCATCGTGTCCTTCTCCACGCGGAACGCCGTCACTCCGTGTCCCTCCCGTAGACCCGGGTCCGCACGCCGTCCGCCCCGCTCAGTGTGCTATCCAGGAGGCCCCGAGACCCGACCGGGTCCCTCGCGTGGAACCTGTCAACAGCCCGGCTCGCCGGGATGTCCGCAGCACTGGGCCCGCGAGAACGTGGCCCGCACGCGGTTTCGAACCGTGAGCCGGAGCTTCGTGGGGACCGGCGCGTCGTACTCGCGCCAGTTCGTGAAGAAGTTCCGAACGTGCTCGGCGAGCAGCGCGACGAAGCGGCGCATCGGCCTCATCGTACGAAAGCGTCGATCCGTCCGGTCAGAGGTGAGCGGCGGTCACAGGTTCGTCAGGGCCGCACACTTCGCGCGGATACCCTCCGCCGCGCGCCGGAGCGCGGCGAGCTCATCGTCGTTCAGATCGAGCTCCACGATCTCGCGGACGCCCGCACTCGACAGCTGAACCGGGACGCCGACGTAGATCTGGTCGATCCCGTACTGGCCGGTGCACCACGCGCAGACGGGGAGCACGTCGTCGTGGCGGCCCGCCACCCCGTCGACCATGTTCACGACCGACGCCGACGGCGCGTAGTAGGCGCTCCCTTTCTTCAGGAGGCCTACGATCTCCGCCCCCGCGTCGCGCGTGCGGGCGTAGAGCCGTTCGAGCGTCTCCTCGTCGACCAGCTCGACCAGAGGCTTCCCGTCCACGGTGGCGTGGCGCGGCAGCGGCACCATCGACTCCCCGTGAGAGCCGAGCGTGATGGCGTCGACGACGAGCGGCGACACGCCGAGCTCCTCCGCGATGAACGCGCGCAGACGTGCCGAGTCCAGGACGCCTGCCATCCCCATGACGCGTTCCTTGGGGAACCCGGAGACGTCCGCGGCGAGGAACGTCATCTCGTCGAGCGGGTTCGTCACAACGATGAGGATCGCGTTCGGTGATACCGGCACGACGCGCTCGACCACCTCGCGCACGATTCCGGCGTTCTTGCCCAGGAGGTCCATCCGGCTCATGCCGGGTTGGCGCGGGAACCCCGCGGTGATGACGACGACGTCGGAGCCTGCCGTGTCTGCGTATTCGTTCGTGCCGGTGATGGCCGGTTCGAACCCGACGACCGGGGCGGACTGACGGAGATCGAGCGCGAGCCCTTGTGGCAGCCCTTCGACGATGTCGATCAGCACCACGTCACCCAGTCCGCGCTCGAGCAGGCGCATCGCCGTGGTCTGTCCGACGAATCCGCTTCCGACGACCGTCACCCGCATCGCACGCTCCTCGTTGGCCGAAGGCGCTGGAATCGTACCCATCGCGCGCCGCCGAGCCGCTACGAGCGGAGGCGCTCGACGACTGCGTCGGCGACCTGAGAGGTTCCGGTCGCATCAGGGTCGTCGCGGGCGGCCTTCAGGTCGTAGGTGACCGTCCGCCCCTCCGCGATCACCGCCGCGACGGCGGCTTCGAGTCGATCGCCCGGGTCGACCTCGCCGAGGTGGCGCAGCATCATCGCACCGCAGAGCATCAAGGCCATTGGGTTGGCGCGGTTCGTTCCCCGGTACTTCAGGGCGCTCCCGTGCGTCGCCTCGAACACCGCGCACCCGTCGCCGAGGTTTGCGCCGGGCGCGACCCCGAGGCCGCCGACGAGACCAGCGCAGAGGTCCGACAGGATGTCCCCGTACAGGTTCGGCAGCACGAGGACGTCGTAGTCCTCCGGACGCTGGACGAGCTGCATCGTGAGGTTGTCGATGATCCGGTCGTCGAACGACACGTCCGCGTACTCCGATGCGACTCGACGCGCCGTCTCCAGGAACAGGCCGTCGGAGAACTTCATGATGTTCGCCTTGTGTCCGGCGGTGACCCTGCGCCGACCGTTCGCCCGGGCGTACTCGAACGCGAAGCGCACGATCCGCTCGCTCGCACCCTCGCTCACCGACTTGATCGACAGGCCGGCGTCCTCGCGGATGTGCTGACCGGTCGAGCGTTCGATGAACGAGATGATCTCGGCGGTCGTCGGCTCGTCGTGCTCGAACTCGATCCCCGTATAGCTGTTCTCGGTGTTCTCGCGCACGACGACGATGTCGACGTTCTCGTAGCGAGATCGAACGCCCGGGTACAGGCGGCACGGCCGGAGGCACGCGTAGAGGTCGAGCTCGACGCGCAGGGCGACGTTCGCACTCCGCTGGTCACCCCTGATCGCGGTAGTGAGCGGCCCCTTCAGCGCGACGCGGTTCGAACGGATCGACTCGAGCACGCGCAGCGGGAGCGCGGTTCCCTCGCGATCGACAACGCCCTGGCCCGCCTCTTGGACGTCCCAGTCGATGTCGACGCCGGTCGCCTCGACGGCGCGTCGCGCGGCGTCCATCAGCTCCGGCCCGGCGCCGTCACCGGGTATGAGCGTCACGCGATGGGACACAGGTCTCCTCCGCCTCGCGAACCGTGGCGCGCGGTAGTCTCGTCAGGATAGGACCGGTTCACCGGCCGAGATCGGAGCACCCGTGAGCGAGACGGGGCACGGGGAAAGCACGGCGAGCCAAACGAACGCCATGCGGACCCCTCAGGAAAAGGGGCTGCGCGAGGTCGTCGCCGCCCAAACACGGCTGTCGGACATCGACGGCGAGAACGGGCGGCTGTGGTACGCGGGGTATCCGATCGAGGACCTCGCGGCCAACGCGACGTATGAGGAGGTCGTCCACCTTCTCCATCGCCTCCGGCTCCCCACCCGCGCGGAGCTCGACTCGTTCGTGGAGTTCATGATCGAGAACCGCGAGGCGGACAAGTTCATCTCGGACGTCATGCCGACGCTCGCCCAACAGACGTCGCCGATGTCGATGCTCCGAACGAGCGTCTCCGCGGCGTCGGCGTACGACCCCGACGGGTGGGACAGCTCACCTGAGGCAAACGAGCGGAAGGCCCTCCGCCTGGTCGCGCGAACGCCGACGTTCCTTTCGCAGTACCACCGGCTCCGAACGGGACAAGAGATGGTCGAGCCGCACGCGAAACTGGCCCACGCCGCGAACTTCCTGTACATGCTCACCGGCGTCGAGCCGTCGCAGGAGGACGCCGACGTGCTCGACACGACGTTCACCTTGTACGCCGACCACACGATGAACGCCTCGACGTTTACTGCACGCATCATCGCGTCGACGCTCGCCGACATGCACTCGGCCATCACGGGCGCGATCGCGGCGCTGAAAGGCCCGCTGCACGGCGGCGCGAACGAAGAGGCGATGAAGATGCTCGAAGAGATCGGATCGCCCGATCGAGCCGAGGCCTACGTGAAGGATCGGCTCTCGCGCAAGGAGAAGATCATGGGGTTCGGTCACGCGGTGTACCGGACGATGGACCCTCGAGCCCGCATCCTCAAGCGCCTGTCGAAGGAGACCGGCGAGCGCCACGGCGACCTGCGGTGGTACCAGATCTCCGAGGAGGTCGAGCGAGCGGCGCTCCACGAAAAGGGCCTGAACCCGAACGTCGACTTCTACGCGGCCAGCGTGTACCACGTGCTCGGCATCCCCACCGACCTGATGACGCCGATCTTCGCGGTGGCGCGCATGGCCGGGTGGACGGCCCACGTCCGCGAGCAGTACGCCGACAACCGGATCATCAGGCCGTCGTCCGAGTACATCGGTCCACGCGACCAGGTCTGGGTGCCGATCGAAGAACGCGGGTGAACACCGCACAGAGCAACGAGGGCGGGTAGGCCACTCAGCGTCACGTCGAGGCGTCGTCGTCGCCCGCACGGTCGCCGGGGGACGGGCGAGGCAACAGACCTGCGCGCTCGATCACGCGGCGAACGGCGCCTTCGTGTCCGAGGCCGATCACGTGCACGCCAGCGATCCCCGGTACCTCTCGCAGCCGTGTGATGAGCTCGACGCACTGCGCCGTTCCGAGGGCCTCCGCCTCCGCTGCCGTCGCATCGTCGAGGGCCGCGAGCAGGGGCTGCGGGACCGAGACGCCGGGGAGATGGTCGTTCAGGAAATGTGCCTGCTTGGCGCTCCGGATCGGCGCCACGCCGACGAGCACGGCCACGCGTTGAGGGATTCCACGAGTGCGAACGACGTCCACCCACGCCAGCAGCGCCTCGAGGTCGTACGTGATCTGCGTGACGACGAAGGCTCCACCCGCGTCGAGCTTCGCTTCCAGCCGAGCGGGGTCGTAGTTCGGAGCAAGCGGACTATCAGCCACGCCGACGAAGTAGCGCGGGGGCTCGTCGATCTCGTGGCCCGACTGGAGACGCCCTCCCGTTCGGAGTGCCATTCCGAGCCGGATGAGCTCAGTCACGTCGAGATCGTCCGCTGCCCTCGCGTCCGGATGATCGCCGACGGACAACGGGTCCCCGGTGAGGCAGAGCACATTGCGCGCGCCGAGTGCCCACGCGCCGAGGAGATCGGCGGTGAGCGCAAGCCGGTTCCGGTCGCGAACCGTCAGCTGAAGGGTGGGCTCCAGCCCCGCTTGCGCCGTCGCCGCCACGCCGGCAAGCGGCGACATGTGCGCGCTCGCCGCGGGGTTGTCCGTGACGTTGACCGCGTCGGCGTACCCGACGAGCCCTCGCGCCTGCCCGGTGAGTGACGAGAGATCCCCAGATCGCGGGGGCACGACTTCAGACGTGACGGCGAACCGGCCCGAATGAACGATCGCCTCGAGCCCGCTCGAGGAGCGCGGCGTCAACGGACGCCGATCGCGGCCTCGGCGGCGGCCACGGTGTTCAACAAGAGCATCGCCGTCGTCATGGGACCCACGCCACCGGGAACCGGCGAGATCGCGCCGGCGACCTCCTTCACCTCATCGAACTTCACGTCGCCGACCAGTCCCGACTCGGTCCGATGCACGCCGACGTCGATCACCACGGCTCCCGGCTTCACCATGTCCGCGGTGACGAGCTGAGGAGTCCCGGCGGCCGCGACGAGGATGTCTGCGCGGCGCGTCTGCGAGGCGAGGTCGCGCGTCCTCACGTGACAGATCGTGACCGTCGCGTTCCCCCGGATGGAGTCCTGCGCGAGCATGATCGACAGCGGGGCACCGACCAGCTCGCCGTAGCCGACGACGACGACCTCGGCGCCCTCGAGCTCGACTCCGCTCCGCAGGAGGAGCTCGACGATCCCGTACGGCGTCGCCGGCGGGAACGAGGGGTCGCCCCGAACCATGAGACCGACGTTCAGCGGGTGCAATCCATCGACGTCCTTGGCCGGGTCGATGGTCGTCTGCACGGCCAGCTCACTGATGTGCCGCGGCACCGGCAGCTGAACGATGATGCCGTGGATCTCGGGATCGCGGTTCAACCGGCGGATCGTGGCGAGAAGCTCACCCTGTGTGACGAATGCAGGCAGGTCCACCTGCTCGGATCGGATGCCGACGTCAGCGCTCGCCTTGTGCTTCGAGCCGAGGTAGATGCGCGAGCCCTCGTCGTCGCCGACGAGAACCGCCGCGAGTCCCGGTTGAACGCCTCGGTCGACGACCGCCATCACCCGCTCGGCGATCTCGGTTCGGATCTGAGCGGCGATGGCTCGTCCGTCGAGGATGCGCGCGGTCACGGGCGGACATCTTATCGGCGCCCCGAACCGCTGCGGCCGAACGGGTTTCGGCGGTGCGGGGGGCGCAAGAAGCGAGCGCGATGCGCAAGCGTCCGTCCCCGCAGCGGGATCTAGTGGCGGAAGTGGCGTCGTCCCGTCACGACGACTGCCATGCCGCGCGCCTCGGCGACGGCGAGGACTTCCTCGTCTCGGATCGAACCGCCCGGATGGATGATCGCCGTGACACCGGCGTCTGCAGCGACCTCCACGGCGTCAGCGAACGGAAAGAACGCGTCGCTGGCCATCGCGGCGCCTTTGGCCCGGTCGCCCGCCTTCCGCGCAGCGATCCATGACGCGTCGACCCGCGACATCTGACCCGCGCCCACGCCGACCGTCGCGCCCCCGTTCACGAGGACGATCGCGTTCGACCGAACGCGCGCGGCGACCGTCCACGCGAGCATCAGGTCCGCCCATTCCTCCACGGACGGCTCCCTCGCCGACACGACCTTGGCGTCTTCGCGCGGCGTTCGTACGTCATCGCGGTCCTGGACCAACGCACCTCCGCGGACGGCGCGGATCTCGATGCCGCCCGGTTTCGCCAGGGGTGCTTCGATGACCCGAAGCGACTTCCGATCGCCGAGTGCCGCGAGCGCGTCGTCGGTGAACGATGGCGCGACGACGACCTCCGTGAAGACCTCGCGCATCGCCTCGACCGCTCGCTCGTCGCAGACCACGTTGAAGGCGACGATGCCGCCGAACGCCGACACCTGATCCGATTCGAACGCCGCCGCGTACGCGCTCGCCGCGTCGTCCCGGACGGCGGCGCCGCAGGGATTGTTGTGCTTCACGATCACACACGCCGACTCCGGCAGATCCGCGGCGAGACCGAACGCGGCGTCGACGTCGAGCCAGTTGTTGAACGACATCTCCTTGCCCTCGATCAGCACCCGCGCGCCCTCGAGAACGCCCGAACCCGCCGACTCCCGGTAGAGCGCTCCCTGCTGATGCGGGTTCTCGCCGTAGCGAAGATCGGCCACCTTCTCCAGGGAGAGCCCGACGAACGGAGCCATGCCCTGCGAGGTCTGCGCGAACCACTCCGCGACGGCGACGTCGTACGCGGCCGTGTGGGCGAACGCCTCGGCGGCGAGCGTCCGACGCATTTCGTCGCTCACGCCCCCGCTCGCGCCGATCTCGCGGAGCACGTCGCGGTACGACCCCGGATCGATGACGACCGCGACAGAAGCGTGGTTCTTGGCTGCAGCGCGAACCATCGCCGGGCCGCCGATGTCGATGTTCTCGATCACCTCGTCGTCATCCCCGCTGCGCGAAACCGTCGCGCGGAAGGGATAGAGGTTCACCACCACGAGATCGAACGGCTCGATCTGGTGACGCGCGAGCTCCTCATCGTGCTCCTGCTTCCGGCGATCCGCGAGGATCCCCGCGTGGATGCGTGGATGGAGCGTCTTCACCCGTCCGCCGAGCATCTCGGGAAACCCCGTCACGTCTTCGACCGGCGTGACGGCGACGCCGGCGTCTCGGAGCGTCGTGGCGGTACCACCGCTCGAGACGATCTCGACGCCGTGGTCCGCCAGCTCCCGCGCGAGCTCCACGATTCCCGTCTTGTCGTACACGGCGAGCAGAGCACGTCGCACCGGGCGAACGGGGCTCACACCGGCACCTCCACGCCGGCTGAGCTCACGTGGCGGCTCCTCGGCGGCTGAGCGTCACGCGGGCGCTTTCTCCAGCACCCTGACGATGCGTCCTTCGATCGTGATGCGGCCCTCGACGAGCGCGCGGATCGCAGCCGGCAGCAAACGGTGCTCCGCCTCATGCACCCGTTCCTCGAGAGAATCCCAATCGTCGCTCGGGTGAACGGGAACGGCGTCCTGGAAGACGATCGGCCCGTGATCGACCTCCTCGTCCACGAAATGCACCGTGACGCCGGTGAGCTTCACTCCCCACGCGAGCGCGTCCGCGACCGAGGTCGTTCCCGGGAATGCCGGGAGCAGCGCGGGGTGGACGTTCAGGATCCTGCCGGCGAACGCGCGGACGACGTCGGGACCCACGATCCGCATGAACCCGGCGAGCGCAACGACGTCGATCGAGCGAGCGAGGAGGATCTCGAGGAGCGCCCGGTCGAAGGAGACCCGGTCGTTGTGGGCGGACGGATCGAGAAAGACGGTCTCGACCTCGTGCGAGCGCGCGCGCTCGAGCGCGCGTGCGTTCGCACGATCGCTCACCGCGAGGACGATCCAAGGACCGACGACGGGATCGTGGAGTAGGGCCTGCAGATTGGTGCCCTCCCCCGACGCGAGAACGGCGACTCGCGCGTCCGCCACGGCGCGCACGCTAGGCACCTCGTCGAGAAGCGTCAAACGACCTCAGTTGAATACCGCGCGGTCGTGACCGTCGGAGCTCGCGTCGCTCGGGAAGGTAACAACGCCGGCGGTACGCTTCGACCGTGGTGACCGAAGAACGCGCGTCGCGAGGGACCGAACGGTGCCGGTCGCATCCATCGCGAGCGTCGGTCGCGACCTGCGACCGATGCGGGCGCCCGTTGTGTCTGGGATGCGCCGTTCCGGTGCGAGGCCGCGTGCTTGGTCCAGAGTGCCTGGAGGCGGCGATCGGGCCGGACCCCTCGCTTCCCGAGGTCCCGGAGCGTGATCCGGCGCAGCGCGCGCGGGTTGCGGCGACCGTCGCCTTCGCCGTCGCGGTCATCTCCACCGCGCTGCCATGGAGCCGTTTCGGGGCGGGCTCGGACGTGCTCGGAGCATGGAGCGACACACCCGCATGGTCGATGGTGGCAGCTATTGCCGCCAGCCTCGGGCTCGTGATCTCGCTTATCGGATCGTTCACACGCCGCGCGCCGCCCGTCCTCGACGTGCTCGCAACGCTCGCTGGAGTGGCAGTCGCCGCGGCCTGCGTGCTGGCGTTGGTTCGGCCCCGGCCGTTCACCTCGCCGTGGCTCGGCCCCTGGGTCGCCCTCGGCGCGGGTTTCGCGGCGACGATCGCCGCCATCGGTGCCCGCATCCGCTCGCGTGGCCGCGTCGGCGTTCATGTTTGACTCGATTGCAGGCACGGTGTTCGATAGGCGGGTTGCCGGGCGGCCAATGGGAAGCCCGCGAAAGGAGCGTCATGTCGCAGACCGGTTTTGACATGTCCAAGCTGTCGACGGCGAGCAAGATCCTGCTCGGCGCCGGCGTCCTCTATCTGATCGATCTTCTCCTCGCCTGGCAGCGAGTCTGCTTCGTCGGCCAGTGCATCACCGCAAGCGGGATCGAGGGCATCGGCGTGCTGAACCTGCTGCTCGTCATCGCCCTGCTCGTTTGGGAAGGCCTCGCGCTTGCGAACATGGAGATCAACGCCCCCCGCGCGCTCATCAGCGCAGGGCTCGCGGCGGGGATCCTGCTGTTCACCATCCTGAAGATCATCGTCGACAGCGACTCCATCTACATCTTCGCGTGGATCGGCCTGCTGCTCGCGCTGGCGATCGGTTACGGCGGCTGGATGCGCTGGCAGGAACACCAGGCCGGCGCGACGACCGGCGGCACAACCATGGGGCCGCCGCCGACGGATACCGGCGGTTTCACCAGCTGACATCACGGCCCGACGCGTTTCGCCCTCCGTCGAGGCCCGCTTCGGTTGGCGTTCGAGCGCGTGAGGTCGTCGCCGCACCGACCGCACCGCCGATGCATCCCCAGCCGATCGCGAGCGCCGTCCCCGTGAGCGCGTGCGGACCGAACAGGATCCATCCCGCGTTGGCTCCGCCCGCGGCGCCGTAAGTGATCACGACCGTCGCGAGGAGCGAACCCGCAGCGACGAGCGCTGCGAAGACGAGTCCGCTCGCGGCGCCGATGGACCACCCCTTCCGACCGGCACGCTCGGCGACCGCGGCGGCGTGGCGCCCGCCCAGGAGCGTCGCCACGGCGGGAACGAGAAGAAAGGCGAGGTAGAGGTCCGGCAGTTGCTCCGACGGGAGCCCGCCGTGCCCGACCGGCAGGAGAAGACCGTTGCCGGAGCTTGGCGCTTTGAGTCCGGCGAATCGTCCGTAACAGAGAAGATCCGCGTCGATGTCTCCGCGGATCACATCGCAGCCGCCCATCGCCGGTACGAGCGTCCACATCGCCTCGTTCGGAACCACGGCGACGTGATGCGCGAATGCGGCAACACCGACATCCGGGCGGTCGAACACCGCCCTCCAATAGCTTGCCGTTGACGGCGTGAGGAACGCGACGGCGTCGTCGGCTTGCGCCACACCGGCGACGAACAGCCCGCCGATCGAAAGCGCGAGACCGAGGACGAACATCCGCCACCCTCCCGCGATCGCGGCACGTGCGGCTCGCAGCGGAACCGTCGCCTCGGCGCTCGCCAACGCGGAGGCGATGCCGCCAGACGCGCCCGCGGCCGCCGCGAGAGAGAACGGGAGCACGAGCGCCTGCCAGGCCGAGAGCGACACGCGCAGATCCGGGGACGAGAATCCACCGAACCGAAGCGACGTCCGGACCTCGACAAACAATGCGAGTGCGAAGACCAATGCGGCGTACGCCGGCGCAACCGCCGCACCGAGCAGCATCCGTCGAGGAACGGTTCCGCCGGCCCGTTGGGCGACGGAGCGACCACTCCGGAACACCAGCCATAACCCGAGGGCGGTGACCGCGAGAAAGGCGACGCCGATCGAGACGGATGTCGAGCCGGAACCGCCAGCCATCGACGCGTCGTCGGCGACATGAACCTCGATAGCGATGTGGTTGAACGCGCCGACGTAGATCGCGCCGATCTTCGCGGTCGTGACGACCGAGGGACCGGTCCCGGCGACGATCCGTGCACCGAACGCGAGGGTTTGGCCGATCGCGGCGAGGACGACGAACGTCACGGCGCCTCGCGCGAGTGCTTCACCGAGGTGGCGGAGGCCACCCCGGCTCACGACAGCGCGACCTGGACCAGCTCTGCGACCTCGGTCGGCGTGCGCGCCACCTTCACCCCGGCCGCCTCGAGCGCCTCCGCTTTGGCCTGCGCCGTGCCGCTCGACCCCGTCACGATCGCGCCGGCGTGGCCCATCCGTTTCCCCGGGGGCGCCGTGAACCCCGCGATGTAGCCGACGACGGGCTTGCCGACACGTTCGGAGATGAACGTGGCCGCGCGCTCTTCGTCGTCGCCGCCGATCTCGCCGACCATGACGACGATCTCCGTGTCGGGATCGTCGGAGAACAGCGCGAGCGCGTCGATGAAGCCGATCCCGTGCACCGGATCGCCGCCGATCCCGATGCACGTCGATTGCCCGAGATGGCGTCTCGTGAGCTCGTGAACGATCTGATACACGAGCGTTCCCGATCGCGAGACGAGTCCGACACGCCCGGGCGTGCACACCTCGCCGGGGATGATCCCCACGTTCGCCTCCCCGGGCGAGATGACGCCGGGGCAGTTCGGGCCGACGAGGACCGATGAACGCCCATCGAGGTACGCGCTCACCTCGGCCATCTCGCGGACGGGGATGCCCTCCGTGATGGCGACGACGACGCCGATCCCCGCGTCGACAGCCTCCAGGATCGCATCGGCGGCGAACCGCGGTGGGACGAAGATCATCGACGCGTTCGCGTCCGTCTCGCGGACGGCGTCGGCGACCGTCTCGAACACCGGAATGCCGTCGACGTCCAGCCCGCCTTTCCCGGGAGTCACGCCCGCGACGACGTTCGTGCCGTAGTGGCGGTTGCGACGGGTATGGAACGTCCCCTCGTTGCCCGTGATGCCCTGGACCAGCAGTCGCGTGTCCCGCCCGACGAGGACGCTCACGGTGCGCTCACCGTGCGCTCACGGCGCGCTCGCGGGCGCGCGAACGGCCGTCACGCCGCGGCGCCGCTCGCGAGGGCCGCCGCAAGTTGCGCGGCCTCGATCATCGTCGGGGCAGACACGATGTTTGGATGCTGCGCTTGGGCGAGGATCTTCCGGCCCTCGGCTGCGTTTGTCCCGTCGAGGCGAACCACGATCGGAACCTTCGGCTGGACGCGTTCGAGCGCCTCGAGCACACCTCGTGCAACCAGGTCGCCGCGGGTGATCCCGCCGAAGATGTTGATCAATACCGAGCTGACCGCCGGGTCGGACAGGACCACCTCGAGCGACGTGGCCATCTGATCGGCGCTCGCGCCGCCGCCGACGTCGAGGAAGTTCGCCGCTCGCCCGCCGGCCTGCGCCACCACGTCGAGCGTCGACATCACGAGCCCCGCGCCGTTGCCGATGATCCCCACGTCGCCGTCGAGCTTCACGTACTGAAGGCCTTTCTCCTTCGCGCGCGCCTCGACCGGATCGATGGGAAACGCGGAACGGAACGACTCGATGTCGGGATGACGGAACAACGCGCTGTCGTCGATCGTCACCTTGGAGTCGAGGGCGACGACGCGACCGTCCTCGAGCTGCACGAGTGGATTGATCTCGACGAGCGTCGCGTCGACCTCCAGGAGCATGCGGTAGGCCTTCCCGATGATGTCGGCCGCGCCCCGTCGTGACTCCGAAGGGAGTGCCGCCGCAAGCTCGCGAACGTGGAACGGCCGCATCCCGATGCTCGGGTCGACCTGAACGCGCCGGATCGCTTCCGGCCGAGTCCGCGCGAGCTCTTCGATGTCGACTCCGCCCTCGGCGGTCATCAGCGCGAGGTACCGCCCGGTCGAACGATCCAGCAAGAGCGACGTATAGAACTCGCGGGCGATCGGGAGTAGCTCCTCACAGAGGACGCGCGTGACGGCCATCCCCTTGAAGCCGTCGCGTAGCATCCGCTCGGCTTCCTCCGCCGCGTGTTGCGGCGAGTCGACAAGGGCAACGCCGCCGCCCTTGCCGCGTCCGCCGACCTGGACCTGGATCTTCACGACCGACCGCCCGCCGAGCTCCTCCGTGGCGCGGGCGGCGTCTTCGGCGGTTGTCGCGACGATCCCTCTCGGCACTGGGATGTCGTACCTCGCGAACAGCTCCTTGCCCTGGTGCTCGTACAGGTCCACTCAGCTCGCCCGCTCGTGCGAGAGCCGGTCGTCGAGCCACGCGATGATCTCGCGGGTCGACGCTCCGGGCGTGAAGATCTTCTCGACGCCGGCCTCCGCCAGCCGAGGAACGTCAGCGGCGGGGATGATGCCGCCGCCGAAGACGAGCACGTCGCCAGCGTCCCGTTCGCGGAGCAACGCAACGACCTTGGGGAACAGCGTCATGTGTGCGCCCGAGTGGCACGACAGACCGACCGCGTCGGCATCCTCCTGGATGGCCGTCTCGACGATCTGCTCGGGCGTTTGGTGCAAACCGGTATAGATGACCTCAAACCCCGCGTCGCGAAGCGCTCGCGCCACGACCTTGGCGCCACGATCGTGACCATCAAGGCCCGGCTTGGCGACGACGATGCGCGGCTTACCAGGCATTCCGCGGTCAGTCTAACGAGGGCCGCGCGTCGGTCGTTCGAAAGCTCGGCACGCTGCGATACTCGGATCGGTGTTGGGTCGAAAACGCATCCGCTTTCGCCCTCCGGGCCTGAAGCCGACGACGAAGATCGGCACCGTCGGGCCCTACCGAGGGCGACTGGGCCTCGCGTGGGTGATCGCGCCGGTCGTTGCCGGGATCGTGATCGTCGTCGCCGGCTACGTCGCCCTCATCCGGTAACAAGCGACGCCGACAACTTCGCCCCTTCCGGTAACGGATCGACGTCGACTCACCACCTGCTTGGAAGTCCGTGGCGTAACCGAAAAGCTTCGGGGATCTTGATCGGCAGCTCGGGCGGCGCGGGGCCGGGAACGAACCTCGTGCCATCTGGTCGGAACCATCCGACGGCACCCCCAGGCCTCGCGACCGTCCAGCCGTGCTCGTGAAGGAGCCGGTGATGGAACGTGCACACGAGCACCAGGTTGTCGAGGTCCGTCCGGCCACCATGCCGCCACCACACGATGTGGTGCGCCTTCACGAACCGCACCGATCCGCAGCCCGGGAACGTGCATCCGACGTCTCGGTAGCGAAGCTGACGAAGCATCGCGGCTGAGGGGAACCTGCTCATCCGTCCCAGCGCGAGCGGCTCGCCGGCCGCATCCTCGACGACCGTCTGCGTCCTCGACTCGCAGCGCAGCCGCTCCGCCGTTTGTGAAGCGATCACGGGGCCGTCTTCGATGTCCGCGCCACTCGGTGATCCCGCGGCCGACGCGCCCTCGCGCATGTGGACGACGACCGTAGCGCGATCGGTGTCCGGATCTTCCCCGATCCGCGACGAGCACAGGGCCACCAGCGCGTCTGCTTTGCGCGCGCTCGCGAACAGCTCGCCGTCCTCCCCCGGCATCGTGGGGATACGCTCGGCAAGCCGGTCGATCGCCTTGGCCACGACGGCGCCGTCGGCCGCGGGGAGCTCGCCTTCGATGCCGAACCGAGCTCCATCCTCCGAATACCACCAATTCACGAAGCGCTGCCGATCCGCGGCGCGAACCTCCTCGATCGCGCGCCGGACGGCGAGATCGGCGCGGCGACGAACGGCCGACACAGAGACTCGCGAGGCCCATGCGATGAGGCCGTCCTCGTCCTCGAAGCTGGCGAAGCGCGCGAGCTCGACGACCTTGTCGATGCCGAGTCGGCCGCTCGCCAGCGCGTGCGCCAAGGCCGGAAGCGTCTCGAGGGCGTGCGCCGCGTGGAGCCACCGACGCGCTTTCCAGACCGTGATGCCGTAGCGGATAGAGAGCCATGACGCCATGTCTCTCGCACCGGAGTTCTTCCAAACCCGGACTGCGTCGGCCCGAGCGATGAGACGCAGCAGGTCACGCTCGTCGGACGCGAAGCGGCGGTGGACCTCGTCCAGCTCACCGACGACGGCGTCGGCATCGTTCTGTATCAAGGGTTCCCGAACCTTCTGACCGCCTTCGATGGGGCCGACGAAGGCTTCGCGGCTCGGGGGAGGGACAACAAGTATATCGAACGTACGTTCGAAAGTCAACACTTCAGCGTCACGAAAGAGAAATCACACCGAGAAGGCGCGATGCTCTCCGCCCACCGAACCAGGCTCGATCAGCCCACCTTCCGAAGCGGCGCGTACGCGAGGAGTAGGTGCTTCTCCCCCGCGTCCTCGAACCGCACCGTCGCCTCGGCGTCGGTGCCGCGTCCGTTCACCGTGACGACGACTCCCTCGCCCCACTTGTCGTGGACGACGGTGTCGCCGGCCGAGATGTCGACGGACTGCGGTCGCCCCATCACCGCCTCGCGGATCGGGGAGGCCGAGCCGTCCGCGTCAGCCACGTCGTCGCCCTCCAGTGACCGGACGAGCTCGTTCGGAATCTCGGACAAGAATCGCGACGGCGGGTTGTACGACGTCTGTCCGAACAGCGCTCGGCTCCACGCGTTCGTCAGGTACAGGCGTTCGCGAGCACGCGTCACGCCTACGTACATCAGTCGCCGTTCCTCTTCGAGCTGCGCGGGGTCGCCCATCGAGCGGTAGTGAGGAAAGATGCCGTCCTCGAGCCCGATGACGAACACGACCGGAAACTCGAGGCCCTTGGCGTTGTGGAGCGTCATCAGCGTCACGCTCCCCGCCTCCTCGTCGTACTCGTCCTGCTCACCGAGCAGGGACACCTGCTCGAGGAAGTCGGCGAGCGTGCCCTCGGGATCGCGCTGAGCGAACTCGGCCGCCACGCCCCCGAGCTCCCGGATGTTCTCGATCCGCCCCTCGGCCTCGACCGTCCGTTCGGTCTCCAGGTCGAGCAGGTACCCGGACTCGGTGGCGGCCGCCTCGATCATCCGTTGCGGTCCGGCGCCGGACTCGACAGCCGCGGCGAGCGTGTCAATGACGTGCACGAACCCGGCGATCGCGCCCCTGGCCCTCGTCGCGAGCGAACCGATCTCGTCCGCCCGTCGCGCCGCCTCCAAGAAGGGGACGCCCTCGATCGCGGCGAACCCCTCGATGGCCGTCACCGTCGCGTCGCCGATCCCGCGCTTCGGTGTGTTGATCACGCGTCGGGCCGCGACCACATCCTGCGGGTTCAGCAGCAAACGGAGGTACGCGATGACGTCGCGGATCTCCTTGCGCTGGTAGAAACGCACACCGCCGATCACTCGGTACGGCGTGCCTGCGCGAATGAAGACATCTTCCAGGACGCGGCTCTGCGCGTTGGTCCGGTAGAAGATGGCGATGTCGGAATACGGGTGCCCTTCGTCCTCGACAAGTCGATGGGTCTCCTCCGCGACGAACAGCGCCTCCTCGTGCTCGTCGTCGGCGCGGAAGCGAACGGCGAGCTCGCCGCCCGCGATCTCCGTCCACAGGCTCTTCGGCTTGCGCTGGACGTTGTGCTCGATCAGCGCGTTCGCCACCTGGAGGATGCTCTGGGTGGAGCGATAGTTCTGCTCCATCACGAAGATGGCGGCGTCGGGATAGTCGTGCTCGAAGTCCAGCAGGTTCTGGATGGTCGCCCCTCGCCAGGAGTACACGCCCTGGTCCGCGTCTCCTACCACGCACAGGTTGCGGTGCTTGGCCGCCAGCATGTTCACCAGGTGGTACTGGGCGCGGTTGGTGTCCTGG
>DASQWI010000023.1 GCA_035640355.1 Actinomycetota bacterium | reverse complement strand
ACTTTCCAGTGTCTCCGTCACGTACGCGACCCAGCGGCCGTCCGCCGACCAGTCCGCGGAGTACACGACCCTGAGGTCCTCCACGAGGATGCGCCGCTCGCCGGTCTCGGGGTTCACGATGACGAGATCTCCGGGGATCCGGTGGGTGAACCTCGAATCGCCCGTGAAGGTCAGCACCTCGCCGTTCGCGCGCAGAACGTCCGGTACCGCGCTAGGTGTCGGGTTGGCCGGTATCGGCGCGCTGCGGATCGCGTCGATGCCGGTGAATGTGGCCACGGCGATCGCGGCGGCCGCCAGCATCGCGACCGCGCCGTTCGCGAGGAGCCGCCGGCGCGCTCGCCGCGCCGCCTTCGGCGCATCGACCGGGATCGCGGAGATCGAGTCCGCGCGACGGTGCAGCATCTCGCGGACGTCGTGCTCGTCAATCATCTGGGCATCCCTTCGAGCGCTTCGCGCAGGGCCTTCATGGCTCGGGAGACGAGCGACCGGACCGTCCCGGGCGAGCAGCGGAGGAACTCGGCGGTCTGGACATCGGAGAGGTCCTCGTAGAAGCGCAGCACGATCGCGGCGCGTTGACGCTGCGGAAGTTGCAGGAGGGCCGCGTGCATCGTCTCGTCGAGGTCCTCGTTCGGGTGGCCCTTGATCGTCGGTACCGCGGCGGTCCGTTCGAGGTAGGACCGCTCGACACGGCGGTGACGGAAGTGGCTCGTGGCGAGGTTCACGATGGTTCGACGCACGTACGCGCCGAACGCCCCCGGATCTCGTAGGTGGCGCAGCCGCCCCACCAGGCGCGCGAACGCCTCCTGGACCAGGTCCTCGGCCAGAGCCCGGTCACCGGTCAGCAGGAAGGCGAGTCGGATGCCGTCCGGGGCGTGCTCAACGTAGAGCTCCGCCAGCCGATCGCGTTCGAGCGCCCCCTCCCGCGCCATCCCGCGGGTCATCGTCCCGCCTTCTCGCCTCACGGGATAGAGACGCGGAAGTCCCGTCCGAACGCTGCAGTAGGTACGTGCTCAGCGCGCTGCCTGCTCGAGGCGGAGGCGTCTCGATCACCCTCGCATCTCCGCGGCTTCGCTGCATCGAGTAGCCGCTAAGAGAGGGAGACGGCCTCCTGGAGACTCCCGGTCACCATCCACAGCATGCGCAGGAGGCGTTCCTGCTCCAGCTCGAAGAATGCCTCGAAGGAGTCCTGGACGGCGACCGCGTCGCCCGCACGGCTCCACCTCGCCTCAGCGTGTTCCATTCGATCCTCCGCTCGTATGAACACTCGGGAGGACCAATTTTGTCTAGGCGTGTGGCGAATGTGTCGAGCGTCACCAACACGAGCCGACGAGATGAGGAGTATCTCCGCGGCCTCGGTTACCTCGAATAGCGACGTCAGACCTGGGTGCTACGCTCGTCGACGAGATGGACGCCGCGGTCTGGACGGCAATCGCAGTGCTTGCGGCGACGTCGCTCGGGACGCTCTTCTATCTGGGTGCCAGGATCGACTCCCTCGCGGCACGCATGGATGCTCGTTTCGACGCGCTGATCGGACGGATGGATACGCGCTTCGATGCGATCGAAGGTCGTTTCGACGCCCTCGCGGCCCGGTTCGACGCCCATCTCGACCGTCACGCCGCCCGCTAGCGGGTCACGTGATGCGGTACGGCCGTCGTTTGCGGCGTAATCGACGACTGCTTCACGCCCAGATGTCGCCGATCGTGAAGCCCTCCGGGAACGGGTCCGTCTCGTCGAGGAGGTACTCCGCTCGACCGGTGATCCACGCCTGACCGCTCAACGTCGGCACCACGGCAGGGCGATCGCCCACGATCGTCTCCTCGATCAGTCGACCGACGAACCGAGTGCCGAGCAGTCCCTCGTGGACGAAGTCCTCGTGGAGCGCGAGCTGGCCCTTGGCGTGCAGGACCGCCATCGCCGCGCACGTCCCCGTTCCGCATGGCGAACGGTCGATCGCGCCGGTCCACGTGTCCGGGCGACTCCAGTCGAGCGTCCCGGTCGATACGACAACGGCATTCCGTCGTGCGGCCGCCGGGTCCCTGGCCGGTCCCCACAGTTGCGAGATCGTGACGCCCTCGATCGCCGGATTCTCCGGGTGGACGACGGGCAGTGCCTCGCGCGTGGCGGCCTTGATCATCTCGCCGACGCGGACGATCGTTCGCCCTTCCTCCGGCTCAAGGCGCAGGCCGAGCTGCCCGGCGTCCGCGATCACGTAGAACATCCCGCCCCACGCGACATCCACGGTGACCGGCCCGATCTCGGGCACGTCGACGACGGCGTCCAGGTGCACGGCGAACGCCGGCACGTTCCGAAACGTCACCCGAGTAACCTTGCCGTCCGTTACGTCGGCGGTCACGCCGACGAGCCCCGCTGGCGTCTCGACAACGAGCTCGGTCACCGGCTCCGTTGCTGCGACGATGCCGGTCTCGATCAGGACGGTGATGACACAGATCGTGTTGGTGCCCGACATCGGCGGGTACTCGGTCTGTTCCATGATCACGAACCCGGCATCGGCCTCCGGGCGCGTGGGCGGAAGCAGGACGTTGCAGTTGGCGGCTGGATAGCCGCGCGGCTCACGAAGCATCAACCGGCGGAGGTCGTCATGATGCTCGCGCAGCGCGACCAACTTGTCGAACATCGTTGCCCCCTCGACCTTAGGCGCGCCCGAGACGATCACGCGCCCAGGCTCGCCACACGCGTGCGCGTCCACCGCCGTGATCGTGCGCGAGAACCCCATCGACGCGTTGACCCTAGGCTGTACGGCTCGCCGCGCCTGGGACCGAATCCATCAGCTGCCGCGTGTACGCGTGCTTCGGCTGCGAAAGGATCTCGTCCGCCGGTCCAGATTCGACCACCTCACCCTTCAACAGCACGTAGATCCGATCGGCGACTTGGCGGACGACCGCGAGGTCATGCGTGATGAACAGGTAGCCGATCTGCAGTTCGGCCTGGAGTTGGCGGAACAGATTCAGGATCTGGGCCTGGACGGACACATCGAGCGAAGACACAGGCTCATCGCACACGAGTAACGCGGGTTGCACCGCGAGCGCGCGCGCGATCGCGACGCGCTGTCGCTCCCCGCCCGAGAGGGCCGCCGGCCGTCGACGGGCGTAGACCTCGGGGAGGCCGACCCGATGGAGAAGTTCCGCGACGGCAGCGGCGGCCGACCGCCGTCCGGCCTCGATGCCCGTCCGCTGCAGGGCCTCCGTCAGCGTGCGGCTGACCGTGTGCCGCGGGTTTAGCGTCGAGTACGGATCCTGGAAGATCATCTGGACGGTGTGGCGCACCCGCGCCCGCGCGGTCTTCGACATCGCGCCGAAATCGGACGCGTCCACGCCATCGATCTCGATCCGTCCCGCCGTCGGCGTCTCGAGCCCGACGAGGCACCGGCCGAGCGTCGTCTTCCCCGAGCCGGACTCGCCGACCAGCCCCACGCACTCTCCCGGTCCGATTGTGAGCGAGACGCCTTTCAGGGCCTCGACGACTCGTCCGCGGCCGACATCGAAGGTCTTCGTGACGCCGTCGACCGCAGCGAGCGTCTCCCCAAGGACCGGCGTGGTCTCCGCCGACGTCCGGAGAACCTCGTCGCGGAGCTCGCGCATCTCGTCCCGGATTTCGAGCAGGCGCACACACGCGCTCCGGTGATCGGCCTCGACGGCGACGAGCGGCGGATTGCCGTTCCGGCACACGTCCCGCGCCCAGCGACATCGCGGGACGAACGGGCACATGCCCGCGACGTCGTCCGCGGCGGGGACGGAGCCCGGGATCGCGGCGAGCTCGCCGAGCTTCTGCTCCGTGGAGGGCTCGGACAGGAGCAGGCCGAGGGTGTAGGGGTGAAGCGGTTCGCGCTCGATCGTCTGTGCGTGTCCGACCTCGAGGAGCGAGCCCGCATACAGGACGTACACCCGGTCGCAGGTCGTGAATGCGACCCGCAGGTCGTGCGTGATCAGGATCAGCCCCATCCCGCGCGCCTGCTGGACCGAACGCAGGAGCTTGAGGATCTCCGCTTGGGTCGTGACGTCGAGCGCCGTCGAGGGCTCGTCGGCGACCAGCAGCTCCGGGTCCTTCGCCAGCGCGGCCGCGAGCGCTACGCGCTGGCGCATCCCTCCCGACAGCTGGAAGGGGTACCGGGTGGCGACATGCGGGTCGTGGATCCCGACCTCGGCGAGCCGACGGACGGTTTCGCCGCGGAGGCGTTCACGCGACGGACGATTGCCGTCGGCGTCGACGAGCATCTCGGCGATGTGCTCGCCGCACCGCAAGAGCGGATTCAACATCGTGTACGGGTCTTGGAAGATCAGGGAGATGTCGCCGCCGCGGAGCGTTCGCATCTGCTTCTCGCGTAGGTCCATCACCTCGCGCCCGCGATAACGGATGCTCCCTTCGGCGGACACGCCGTCGGGCAGCAGCCGGATGATCGCTCTGGCGGTTAGCGACTTGCCCGAGCCGGACTCACCGACGATCCCCACGGTTTCGCCCGGCCACACGACGAGATTCGTCCCGGTCGTGATCGTGCGCTGCTCGCGCGACGGTCCCGACCAGATCCGGAGTCCCTCGAGGTCGAGCAGCGGCGTCCCCTCAGTGAACCGATCCGGCATCACCGGCCCGCCATCCGCTCGTAGATCCAGTCGCCGATGATGTTGATGCTCCCCGCTGTGACGACGATCGCCGTCGCGGGCAGGATCGCCGCGAGCGGGTTCGTGAGCAGGAGCGTGCGGTTCTCGAACAGCATGCGGCCCCAGTCCGCCTGGCCCGGGGAGACCCCGAGCCCAAGAAACGACAGCGCCGCGAGGCTGACGAGCGCGAACGCGAAGTCGAGGACGACGTACGCGGCGACGATCGGCAGGATGTTGGGCAGGATGTGGAGGAACATGATCCGCGACCGCGAGATTCCAAGCGTCCGAGCCGCCTCGATATAGGGCAGCGGTCGCTGCTCGAGCACGGCGCTCCGGACGATCCGCGTGTCTGGCGCCGTGAACAGGATGACGAGCACGACGACGGCCGTCCAGAACCCGCCGCCCGCAACGCCAACGATCACGATCGCGATCAGCGGTCCGGGCAACGCGAACATGAAGTCGACCCACCGCATCACGGCCGAGTCGATCACGCCACCGATGTAACCCGAGAGCAATCCGAGGACGGTGGCGATCGCGAACGCGCCGACTGCGACGATCGTCGGGCCGAGCAGCGCCGTCCGCGCGCCGATGATCGTGCGCGACAGAACGTCGCGACCGAGCAGGTCCGTTCCCGCGAGGTGCTCGCCGCCGGGGGGCGTGACACCCAGGAGCAGCTCCTGAGCGTTCGCTCGGTACGGGGCGATCTGGCTTCCGAAGACCGCACAAACGAGCGCGACGAGGACGAATGTTCCGGCGATCCACACCGTCACCGGCACCCCACGCCCGCCGACGACAGCGGGCGGCGCGACTGCCGACGGGACGGAGCCGGCGGACGCGCTCTCCTCGAGCTTCACGAGGGCACTCCGACGCTCATGCCTCGATCCGGCCGAACCGGATCCGTGGGTCGATGAACGTGTACAGAACGTCGATCAGGACGTGTAGAACCACGACGAACACCGCAAGGATGAGCACGATGCCCTGGATCACCGGGATGTCGCGCTGTGAGACGGCATTTACGAGGAGCGACCCAAGTCCGGGGAGTCCGAACGTGACTTCGACGAGGACCGCGCCAGTGAGCAGGCCCACCACGATCAGGCCCGCCGCGGTCACGACGGGGATCAGTGCATTTCGCAGGACGTACGACACGACGATCCTGCCCCGGCCGAGCCCACGCGCCCGCGCGAACGCGACGTAGTCCTTCTGCAGCTCTTCGATCATCGATGCCCGTGTGATCTTGATGATCAGCCCCATCACGGAGAACCCGAGCGCGATCGCGGGGAGCGTGAGGTGCAGCGCGCGATCGACGAAGCCGTCGCCGGGACCGAACGTGGGGAACCACCCCAGCGCTACGCCGAAGACGTAGAGCAGGAGGATCCCTGTCGCGAACGCGGGCGCGCTCACGCCGATCACGCCGATAGTCACCACGCCGCGGTCGATCTCGGACCCGCGCCGGACGGCCGCCAGGATCCCCAGTGGGATGCCAAGGCCGAGCGCGACGACGCTCCCGTAGAGCCCGAGGAAGATCGTCACCGGCAGCCGGTCGGAGATCATCGTCGTGACGAGCTGACTGCCCTGGATCGAGCGCCCGAAGTCGCCGGTCACGACCGCCCTCAGCCAGATCAGGTACTGGACGATGAACGGCTCGTCGAGGTTGAAGCGCTCACGGATCGCCGCGAGCACGTCGGGGCTTGCCTGTCGCGAGCCGACGAGGGCGCGCGCCGGGTCTCCGGGCGCGAGGTTGATGAGGGCGAAAACCCCCAGCGAGATCAGCAGGATGAGTGGGACGGCGACGAGCAGCCGTCGCAGGACGTACGCCCAGATGCCTCCAGCATTCACCCGCGCCCCTCGAGGTGTCGCTCGAACCAGCCGACAGTTCTGCGCTGCGCGTCGGCCGCGTGCTCGCGCTCGCGAAACCCGTGTCCCTCGCGAGGGTAGACCACGAGTTCCGTCGGCGTGCCGTTCACCACGAGGGCCTGGTAGAGCTCCTCGGCCTGCCCGAGCGGTGTGCACTGGTCCTGGGATCCGTGGAGGATCAACGTCGGCGTCTTCGCGTTCGCCACATGGGTGATCGGCGAGCGCTCCATGAACAGCCCGAGCTTCTCCGGGTCGCGGTGGTCGCCCTCGAAGATGAACTCCGAGAAGGCGTGGTTGCACGTGAGGTGCGTGCTCAGGTGGTCCACGATGCCCGAGACCATGACGCCGGCCGCGAACCGGTCCGTAGTGCACACAGCCCAACCGGTGAGATACCCACCGTAGCTCCCGCCCGTGACGCCGACCGCGTCGGGCATCGTTACGCCGAGCGAGACGCAGTGCTCGACGCCGAGCAAGATGTCCTCGAACTCGGCTCCGGCCGGGTCTCCGACGTTCAACCGGGTGAAGGCCTGCCCTCGCCCGGTGCTGCCGCGGTAGTTCGGCAGAAAGACCGCGAATCCCGCCGCAGCGAGCGGCAAGGAGTACCCCGGGTCGAACCCGTGCTTCCACGCCCAGGTCGGTCCGCCGTGGATCATCACGACGGTTCGGAACGGCGGGTCGCCGTCGGGCAGCATGAGTAGGCCACGGATCGGAAGCCCTCCCGCGCCGTGCCACTCGAGCTCGCGCACCTCGGGGTACCACCGGAGGTCCGCGCGCACGCCGTCGTTGAACGACGTGAGGGGCGTCCACGTCGCGTCGGGGCCGTCGTCGCGTTGCATCACCTCGGGCGGATCACGCAGCGATTCGCGGATCGCGACGAACCCGCCGCTCGGGATCGGCGCGACGCGAGCGTGGAAGCTGTTCGGCCCGACGATCGCGTCGTCGGTCGACGCGCACTCCACTTTGCCTGCGGCGTCGACGACGCCGAAGCGGGACCCGAACCCCTCCCAGCCCGCGAACCACAGGCGCTCGGGGTCGAGCCAGCCGATCGAGGAGAGGTCGCTCAGCTCGGAGTCGAACGGCTGGGCCTCGCCGCTCTCGAGTTCGATCATACGGACGTCCCCCGCGACGAGCCCGCGGTCGCTCGACCACCCCTCGAGGACGGCGACGCGGCGCCCCGTCGGGTCCACGGCGGGACCCTGCACCTGCCGATCGGGGATCCACAGGTCGCGGGAGGTCCGCCGCTCGAGGTCAAGGAGTGCGAGCCGGGCCCGGTACCAACCGCTCTCGGACGGGTCTTCCGACACGAGGCCGACGGCCTTCGAGGCATCAACCAAGTCGAACTCCCAAACGCTCACCCCGTCTGGGCTGACTTCCTCCGTCTTGCCTGTCTCGATATCTATCCGCAGCACTCGCCGCCAGCCCGTGTCGGGCCGAAACACCGCGGGATCGGGCGCGTCGCTCCAACGGAGGCGTATCGCACCGTCCGTCGCCGCGCCGAACCCGCCCTCGTCGACGGCGAGGGCGAACACGGACGTTCCATCGGGGGACCAGGCGAGCGCCTGGACGGAGCCGTCGACCTCGCCGATCTCACGAGGCTCACCGCCCGGCTCGAGCAGGAACGGCGACATCCGTCCGACGATCGGGCGCTCTGCGGCGAAGGCGAGCCGGTCGTCGATCGGGGACCACGTGGGGAGCGCGTCGGTGCGCGGACCGGCGGTCAGCTGCTCGGGCGGGCCACCGTCGAGCGGCACGCGCCAGATCCGGCTCTGATAGCTCCCGGCCCGTTCGAGGTGTGCGGGGAACACGGCGACGGCGAGGGCGTCGCCACGGTGGGTGAACGACAGGTCGACGGGATACCGGACGCGATCCAGGAGCGCGAGGACGCTCTCGAGGCGTTCGCGATCGCCCACGCGGTGCGCGCTATGCCGATCCGAACCCGCGGGTCGCCCACGGGATGTTGTACCAGAAGGCGTTGTAGCCATCGAGGCGCAGCTCGTCGCTGATCGCCATCGCCGAGTCGGGCCAGTGGATCGGCACCGTGGCTACGTCCTCCTGCGCCTGTGCGATCGCCTCCTCGAGCGCCTGTGCGCGTTCGTCTGTATCCGTCGACTGGAGCGCCGTCTCGATCGCGGCGTCGACTTCGTCGTTGCGGTAATTCGAGCCGTTCAGCCCGTTCGCCACTGCGTTCCCGCTGTAATAGAAGAGGTACGGGTAGTTCGCGGGGTCGGCATAGTCCGGGAAGTACGACATGAATTGGGCACCCAGGTCCTCGTGCCCGAAGTAGACGTCGAGCCACTCACCCGGGTCGACCTGCCGGACGTCCATCGTGATGCCGATCTGCCCGAGCGACTCGGCGATCGCGAGGAACGAGTTGATCGCGACCGGGTCGTTGTTGGGCACCGGAACGGAGAAGTCGAAGCCGTCGGGCACCGACGACTCGGCGAGCGCAGCGCGCGCGGCATCGAGGTCGAATTGGTATGTCGGGATCGTGTCGTAGAACTGGGTCACCGCTCCCTCGTCCAGCACGCCGCCCCAGATCCCCGGCGGATTGATCGCGCGGGCTGGCGCGCCGTTGCCGTGCAGAACCGCCTGCACGATCCCTTCTCGGTCGACGGCCAGGGCGATCGCCTTGCGGACGTTCGGGTCGTCGAACGGGGGCGTCTCGAAGTCCAGGATCAGCTGGTAGACGCCGTTCGATGGTGCCGTGATCAGCGTGACGCCGTCGAGCCCTTCCCACTGGTCCGCCTCGGAGACGGGGACGTCGAACGTTCCGTCGATATCACCGTTCTGCATCGCCAGCAGGCGCGTCTGCGAATCGGGGATCTCGCGGATCACGATCCGCTGCGACGCGCCCGGGTCGCCCCAGTAGTCGTCGAAGCGCTCGAGCGTGACGTGGTCGTCCGGCACGAACTCGACGAGCTGGTACGGGCCGGTCCCGACCGGCAGGAGGTCGGGCGTGCCGAAGTCCTCCCCCGCCGGCTCGAGCTGGTCCTGCTTCATGATGAACCCCGACATGTGCGCAGTGGAGTAGATGAACTGCGCGTCGGGCTTCTTCAGCGTGATCGTGACCTCGTTCTCCGCTGTGGCCTCGACCGTGTCGACCGACGCAAAGAACGCAGCGAGTTGCGACGCGTTGTCCGGATCCATGTTCCACTCGATGCTGAAAACGACGTCGTCGGCGGTGAGCGGCGTGCCGTCGTGGAACGTCACGCCGTCGCGCAGCGTGAAGACGTACGTTGTCGGGTCAACGACCTCATAGTCCTCCGCCAACGCCGGCTGCAGGCTGAGGTCGTCACCGAACGCCAGCAGGCCCTCCTCGACGAGCGACATCACCGCTCCGGAATAGGTGGTCCAGTCGTGGGGCACGAGCAGGACGTCGGGGAGGCCCGGGAGCGCCCACGTGACCTCTTCGAGCTCGCTCGATCCGTCCCCGCGGCCCTCGTCGTCGCCTCCTCCGTCGCCACCGCCGCAGGCGGCGACGAGCAGGGACATCAGCGCCGCGATGACCAGGAACCGAGCGCGACCGAACCGTTCCATGGGATCCCTCCCTTGGTGACGCGCGAGCATGCGCTGGATGGGACCGAACGCATATACATCTGATCTTCTTACGATGTCAAGGCAAGGAGGAGATGGGCGTGGGCAAGGGTTGGATCGGACGTCGACCGATCGCGACGTACTCGATCGTTGCGCGCGACGGCACCGGAGCGTTGGGCGTCGGCGTCCAATCGCACTGGTTCAACGTAGGAGCGGTCGTTCCGTGGGTGGAGGCTGGGGTGGGCGCCGTCGCGGTTCAGTCGATCAGCGATCCATCGTCGGGCACGAGGGCGCTCGATCAGCTGCGATCAGGTGGGAGCGCCGCCGCGGCCCTCGAGAGCCTGCTCGACCGCGATGAGCAGGCCGCGTACCGCCAGATCGCCATCGTGGACGCCGACGGGGTCGTCGCAACGCACACCGGTGACCTGTGCATAGCCGAGGCGGGGCACGACATAGGCGCCGGGTTCTCCGCGCAGGCGAACCTCATGGATCGCCCGTCGGTCTGGTCGGCGATGACGGAAGCGTTCGCGGGGGCCGACGGCGACCTCGCCGAGCGTCTCGTCACCGCGCTCGAGGCCGCGGATAACGAGGGAGGAGACGTGCGCGGGCGGCAATCGGCCGCGCTGGTCGTGGTGCCGGCACCGGGCCGCGACGACCCTGCATTCGATCTCCGGGTCGAGGACGCGCCCGACCCGCTCGGAGAGCTGCGTCGGTTGGTGTCGCTGCAGCGGGCGTACATCCAGCTGAACCGGGGCGACGCGATGATGGCCGCCGGCCGCGCCGACGCGGCACTGGCCGACTACGAGGCGGCGACCCAGATGGTTCCTGACTCCGCCACCGACGGCGAGGCCGCGTTCTGGACAGGAGTGGCCTTCGCCGGGAACGGTCGGGTCGACGACGGCGTCCCGTACCTTGCCCGCGCGGCGGTTTTCGGCGAGCAGTGGAAGAAACTGCTCCCGCGGCTCGTCCGCTCGGAGATGTTCCCCGACGACGACGCGCTACTGCAGCGTGCGCTCGACGCAGTCAGTCCGGATGAGCAGTAGGTCAGGAGGACGCGCGGGACTTTCGCGACCCTCGAGAGCGCGAACCGTCGGCTCGATCGACCGACAGGTTCGCGGTCCACGACAGGTGCGTCGTCATCGCCCGACGCGCCCGTGTTGCCGAACGCTCTCGGATCGCCTCGGCGATCACGCGGTGCTCCTTCGCCGATCGTCTCAGGCCCGCGCGCCGCGTGGTGAGGCTGACGGTCCGAGCTGCTAGGAGCGCCGGCTCGATCATCCTCAGCAGGCTCCGAAGCGGACGATTGCGCGTCGCGGCGAGGATCGCGTCATGGAAACGCACGTCGAGTCGCGCGAAGGCCTCGACATCGTCGGCGTCCTCCATCGCGGCAATCAACGACGCCATCGAGGCGATGGCCTCGGCGTCGGCGCGCCGCGCCGCGAGTCCCGCAGCTTCAACCTCGATGATCCGGCGAAGCTCGAGCAGGTGCACGAGGAACTCATCGACTGTCTGAAGATCGCTTCGCGCCTCGATGACCTCCGGCGCGAACTCGTTCCAATTCTCGTCGGGTAGTACCTCCGTCCCCCGTCCCTGCCGGCTCCTGACCATGCCCAGGATCGTCACGGCCTTGGTGGCCTCGCGAACGACCGATCGGCTGACGCCGAGCTGCTGGCAGAGCTCCTCCTCCGTGGGTAGAAGGTCGCCGGGCCCGTAGTGGCCCTGGATGATGCTCGCGATGAGCTCTCGGGTGATCCTGCGTGAGAGCGTCTCCGCTGTGACGGATGTGAATCGGTGCGCGGCTCCGTCACGGGTGCCGACGGTGTCGCTGGGGCTCGCATTTGGGACGAGCGGTGCGTTGGGGCGTCGCTGCGACACGGGTCACCACCTGGCGGTCGAACGATGCAGCCCTTACCGCGGACTTGTTCCGTGGCGGCGGAAGAGTACGAGTCGTCTACTCTTCAGACAAACTCTCGCCGCTGTCTGAGCCGGCAAGATGGAGAGCGCCTCTGAGGCATCCCGGTCGGTCAGCATGGTTGTCACCGGCGGGTGCTACGCTCGCCGACCAGATGGACGCTGTGGTCTGGACGGCACTGGCGATCCTGGCTGCGATGTCGCTCGGCACGCTCTTCTATCTCGGTGCCCGGATCGACTCATTTGCCGCGAGGACGGATGCTCGGTTCGACCGCGTCGACGCTCGCTTCGACCGCGTCGATGCTCGCTTGGATCACATCGATGTCAGATTCGACTCGCTCATCGGCCGAATGGATTCGCGCTTCGACACGCTCGATGCTCGCTTCGACGCACTCGCAACGCGTCTCGACGCCCATCTGGACCGTCACGCTGGCTAACGTTCGGAACTTCGTCAGCGCACCCAGAGGCGGCTGAGGAGAAGCGTCCACAGCGGGTGGATTTGGACGTTCCCCACCCGGTCCGACACGGGATACGCCACGAGGCCATTCGTGAGCGGCGCGAGCATGGCCTCTTCGACGAGTCGCCGGTCCGCCTCTGCCCACGCCCGGTTCGCCGCGCCGAGGTCTAACAGCTGGAGGCGCTTCGCTTCGTCCATCATGCGCTCGAGCGTTCGATCGCAGACGCCGAACGCGTTCGGGCCGGCGTTGCAACCGAACTGCGGCTCGATGTAGTTCGTCGCGGTCAAGAAGTCCGGAAGCCATCCGGCCATGAAGATCGCGGGATGGCGCGCGGTTCCCGGCTCTGTCCCGTACAGGTATTTGCCGAAGTATGTGTCGACGTTGTCGATCACCCTCAACTCTGCCGGCAGCCCGAGCTGCGTCAGCAGGTCCGCGACGTAGGCCATGACCTCGTCGATCCCTGTGGGAACACCCGCGCCACTGGGCGACCAGACCGTAACGTGGTCGCCCGCAACGCCGGCGGCCTGGATCAGCTGGCGCGCGCGCTCGAGGTCCGGCGCGGACCAGCGCCCGGTGTCGGGATCAGCCGTGTACGGGCAGAAGGGCTGGTACCCGGGAATGCTCGGCGGCACGAGCTGGCACGACGGGCGGAAGAACGCCGGCCCGCCCAAGAGCTCGACGACGTGCGCGCGGTCGATTGCGTAGTTGACCGCCCGACGAACCCGAACGTCGTCGAACGGCGCCTGAGCGACGTCGAACCCCACGAAAAAGATCGACGAATCCGGTGCGGAGACAACCTGGTCCGGACTCGACGCGCGGAGCGCATCCACGTCCTCGGGGGGCGCCCCTATTGTCCAGTCGAGCGCTCCGGCTTGGAGCGCGTCGATACGACCCTCGCGGAACTCCCATGTGATTGCGTCGACGAAGCCGTCGGGTTGGGCCGCGCCTGACCACTGCTGGAATTCCGGGTTGCGGCCGAGCTCGATCCCTTCTCGGCTGCCGTCCCGAACCATATACGGGCCTGTCGCCGGGAGCGGCTCGAGGCGCTGATCTTCCATCGGGACGATTGACGGCAGCGGGTAGGCAAACGGCATCGCGAGCTTGTACAGGAAGTCGGGGTCCGGTCGTTCGAGCCGGATCGAGATCGCCGCTCCATCGACGAGGATCCCGTTGGATAGGTCGCACGCCTGTCCGGCCTCGGCGCACGCCGCCGCGCCCTCGATCGCTCCGAAAAAGTTGGCGGCATCGGGAGTGATGGCGATCGCCCGCTCGAGCCCGTAGCGGAAGTCCTCAGGAAGGACCGGTTCTCCGGTGGAGTAGCGGAGGCCGTCGCGCAATGGGAACCGATAGGTCAGTCCGTCGGGGGAGACGTCGGGCAGGGCAGAGGCCAGGTCGGGGACGAGCGTCGTGCCCTCGGTGCCGCCGACCCGCTTGTACGAGAGGAGCCCGTCGTTCGTGATCGTCAGGATCTGCCACGCTTGCGTGTCGTACGCGACTGCGGGATCCAGACTCTCGATGACCCCGCCCGCGACTCGCAGCGTACCGCCGCGATGTTCACTGGCAGACGCGCCGACCGCGACCCACAGACCGTCGCCATCGGTAGCAAGCGACGCCGCCGTCGCATCGAGCGAGACCGCGCGTGCGACATCGTTTGTCGTCGGGTCGATCATCATCACCGTCCCGTCGTACTCGTTCGTCACCCACACCGAGTCGGTCGTCGACGCCAGCGCGTTCGGTCCGTCACCGACAGGGATCAGATCCACGACGTCGCCACTCGACGGGTCGATGCGCGCGACAGTGCCGCCGAGGTGGTTCGCGACCCAGATCGATCCGTGCGCCAACAGGATGGCCGTCGGTTCGGCTCCGACCGTCTGGGTGTGAGTGATCATGCCGGAGGACGGATCGATGCGAGCGATGCCGTCGGGGGAGTAGGAGACCCAAACCCCGTGATCGGTCCACTCGACGCCTGCGGGCTCGCCGGGGAGCGGGATCGAAGAGGGCTCGTCGACGCCGGACGGGTCGACGCGGAGGAGGGCCGCGCCGGTCGTGTCGGCGATCCACAGTGCACCGTCCCCGCTGGCGATGCCCGTCGGGCGCGATCCGGCGGGTAGCGACTGGCTTGCCTGGTTCGTCTCCTCGTCGACCCGGCTGACCGTGCCGTCCACGGCGTTTGTTACCCAAATCTCATCGTCGCCGGCCACGAGCGACGCGGGGGACGATCCAACGGGGATCGTGTCCTGCACCGCGCCGTCGTCGGTGTCGAGACGGACGATGCGACCACGGTCGGGCTGGAGAACCCACACGCTGTCGAACGCGACCGCCATGGCACCCGGTCGGTCGCCGATCGTCTCGGACAGACCTACGGATCCGTCCTCGATATCGAGCAGCGCGACTGAGTCCGAGCCGATGTGCCCCGGATCTTCGTCACCGCCCAGCAGCGGGATGGCGACCGCGACGAGCGCCAGCGCAGCGGCGACCGCTACCGGTACGAGCCACCGTCGCTGCGTTGGCGGCGGCTCGGGCGCCGGCGGTGCGAATGGCCGGAGCCGCTCGATCGGGTCGCCCGTTTCGGGAACGACGCGCACGACGGTCACGGGATCCGACAGGCCCTTGAACGTCAGTGAGCCGCGGTCTTGGTAGCGGATGCCGTCGAGCCGGCGCGCCAGGTGGGTCGCCTCACGTGAGGCGAGAATCTCGCCGGCACGCGCTTGACCGCACAGCCGCGCAGCGAGGTTCAGCGCGCCGCCGCGGTACCCGCCCTCGACGGGAACCGCCTCGCCCGCATCCAGACCGATTCCGACGGTGAGCGGCAGCTCCGGCGACGCGATGGTCTCCTCGACGAATCGCTCTTGGAGCTCGACCGCCGTGCGGATCGCCTCGCGCGCGGACCCGAATACGCAGAGAGCCTCGTCGCCGCGGAGCTCGAGCAGCGTCCCGCCGCGGGTCTCGACAACGTCGCGGACGATGTCGGCGAATTTGGCCGCCAGCTTCGCCCCGGCCTCGTCCCCGCGCTCCTGGGTGAACAGGGTGTAACCGCGAACGTCCGCGATCAGGAACGCGCGGATCGGAGCGTCGTCCGCACCGCCGCGAGGGAGGTCGCCGGTCATCGGGCGATTATCCGCTGCCACTGTCGACGTTGACGATGTGGCGCACGGCAACGCCTTGAATCAGCTGGTCGGGAGGGTGGTTTCCGCCTCGGGGCTAGGATCGAAGTCCGAGATGACCGTTCGGCGCGTGATCGTGGATCACGTTCTCTTCGTGGTCGAGAATCTCGACGCCAGCCGGCGTCTCTACACGGCCGCTCTGGCGCCACTCGGCTACACGGAGCTGCACGTTCAGGAGGACGGCGTGAGCTATGGCACGGACGACTTGGACGACTTCGTGATCTCCCGCGGAAGTCCGGTCACCACCGCGGCGCACGTGGCATTCGACGCGGCTGGGCGCGACGCCGTCGACGCGTTCTTCGAGGCCGCGATGGCGAACGGTGCGATGGCGCGCGGCGAGCCCGGCGTCTGGACGCAATACTCGGAGCGTTACTACGCCGCGTTCGTGAACGACCTCCACGCCAACAACGTCGAGGCCGTGTGGCACGCGCCTGAGCCCATCACCGATGCACCGCGCCGGGCGGGCGTGCCTTAAGACTGTCGGCGAGCAGCCGGTGATGCCTCGAAGCGGATCGACCGAACGATCAGTCCGATCTCCTGATGGAGCTGCTCACTGGCCTGCTCGCTGGTCACGGCCGCGATGAAGATCGGCTTGTGACCCGTGTCGACGATCCAGATGCTGATCGCGTGCCCCACCTCTGTCGAGGGCCAGAGCGCGCCCGCCTCCATGTCGTGCCAGATGAAGAAGTATCCCGGATCGCATCCGAGATCCTTACGAACGAGCAAGGCGACGTGCTTCCCCCGATGCATGCCGACCCTCACGTTCGAGGGAGGTGCGAGGAGCTCCGTGCCCGGCGCATCCGCCACTTCTGCGACGAGTTCCGCGACCGTTCGAGGGACCGGCATGCCGAGAACGTCGACGCACGGGTTGGCGTAGTCGCCGGGGATGGTCGTCCAGTACATGATCGCCTCGGCGCCTTGGGGCCCGACGATCGACTTGTTGATCGAGATATCGCCGAACGCCTCCCAGCCTCGCGTGGGCACACGGAACGAGAGCGGCACGCCTCCGACGGTCAGCTCGCGTCTGCATCTCTTCCCGCAGGAGTTCCAGCTGGGCACGGGCTCGATCGGGCCGACGCCGGCTGGCGGTGCGGGCAGGTCCAACCGCGAGATGGGCGGAACGAACCAGTCTTCAAAGTTGGCGTCCGGCGGCTCGGATATCGTCGGGGCTGCTCCGTTTGACCCGAGCCACGCGTCGAAGGCCACGATCAGCACGAAAGCCGCGATGACGAACACTGCGGCCGAGCCGGTGGACGCGCGAGACATCGCCTCCCTTCGGGGTGACACCGGTGGATCGAGCCGCGAAGTGAGCGACTCTGCCAGTTGGTTCAGCGCCCCGCGATCGTCGCGTGCCTGGGGTCCCGCGAGCTTCGGCTGCGTGGCGCCGGGCACGTACAGCAGCACTCCACAGTTCGGGCAGGTCGATTCCCTCGTTTCGCCTTGCCAGTCACAGCGAAGGCAAACCTTCGCTGTCATTCGGGCCGATCGGATCGGGAGCGTCGCGTTCGACACGTCTCGCTGGTTCTCGTCCATCGGGAGGAATGAACCATGAATGACGAACAAGGGTCGTTAGGTGGTGTGGTCGAGGAGCCACGCGTAGACGTCGTGGCCCTCGGACAGGTTGTACGTCCGACTCCACGAGTTGTGGTCGACGCCGGGATAGATGGTCAGCTGCAGTTCCTCAGGCGGCGGCTCGCATGCCCGGATTGCGGCGACTCGGTCCTCGACGAAATCGATCGGCACGATGCTGTCGGCCCGGCCGTGGAAGACCCAGATCGGCACTTCCCCGAGCGAGCACCCGGCCTTCGCGTAGGCGTCTTCCGCATGGCCGGCGATGAGAACCGCTGCAGCGACGACGTCATCGCCGTTCTCGGCCAGGTAGTCCCACGCCCCGATCGCTCCGCAACTGATGCCGGTCAGATACAGGCGATCCTCGTCTACGTCGTAGTTGTCGATCGCGAACGATAGGAACGCGTCGATCTCGTCTGCGAGCTGACAATCGTTCGAGGCGTCGACTCCGTACTGCGGCATCAGGACGACGAAGGGACGGTCCTCCGGCCACTCGTCGTTCTGGATGAGCTTAGGGATGCCGAGCTTGAACACCGCATCGAGAGACGTTTCGCTTCCGTCGCCGCTCTCGCCTCCGCCGTGGAGGAAGACCAAGAGCGGGCGAGCGACCCCGTCGCCGTAACCGGGTGGGAGGTACTCGACGTACCCGAGCGGCGCGCCGTCCACCGATCCGACGGGCTTGAGCACTGGGCGTCCGGTCGAGGGTTGGCCGGTCGAGGGTCGGCCCGCCGGTGGTTCGGACTCGCTTCTACACGCGGCGCCGAGGATCACGAGCGCGGCCACAGCGCTGAACCAGCGACTCTTGCCGAGGAATGTCGCTGGCCGGCGAGCCATTCGCGAATGCTACGCCGAGCTACGGCACGCGGTCGTCCACGTCGCGGCCGATGGCTCTGATCTCGGAGTGAGCGGCGGCGCCAACGGCCATCACGTGAAGCACGAACCGCTCGTTGCGCCATAGGAGCGTCACAACGGGCATGTCGCGCAGGAACCGCCCGCGGAACGCGGTACCTCCGTCGCCCAACACGACGTTGCGTTCCTGCTCGAGACGTCTGCCTGTCGCATCGACGAATACCGACTGCGCTGCGCGCGCGGCGCCCGAATCATCGTACGCCAACACCGTGGAGGCCACCCAGACATCCCGTCTCGTATCGAGCGACTCGGTCGGCTCTCCTTCCAGGAGCATCGCGATGATCCCCGGCGTACCAAACTCCCTCGTCAGGGCATCGTCGAGACCGCGTTGAACCAAGACCTGCAGCTCGGGTCGTCCGTCTTGGACAAGCTGCGTCGCGCTCGCCGCGCCCCGCTCCGTGCGGAAGTACCTCGTCCGCGCAGGTGGTTCCATTTCAGAGACCACGATCGCGCGAAGGATGTCCGCCGTCGTAATGGGCTCGTGGTTCGTTCCTTCGGCGCCGCACCCCGTCACGGCGATCGCGAGCACGATCGCGGGCAGACGCCGCCTCATCGAGGGAAGCGTACGCGGGACTGGAATGGCGGCTACCGACGAGGCGTAGGATGTCGTTGATGGATAGCCACCTCTGACCTCGATACCGGAGGTCGAGCCTCGCCCGAGGTCCTCCGGACGACCGGTCTTCACGACCGTGTCGGTTTCGCCCGCCGTGGCGTCGAGCGTGGAGGTGAGAGGTGGCGTCGTTCGCGATCGAAGCACGAAATCTGACCAAGTCGTTCCGCGACGTTCGCGCGGTCGACGATCTGACGATCCTGGTGGAGGAGGGCGATGTCGTCGCGCTCCTCGGACCGAACGGCGCGGGCAAGACGACGACCCTGATGATGCTGCTCGGCATCATCGAGCCGGACGTCGGCAAGGTTCGTCTGCTCGACCTTCCGCTTCCCGAAGAACGCTCGGCCGCGCTCGTACAGACGAACTTCACGGCGACCTACGTCTCGCTCCCCGGGGATTTCCGAGTGAAGCATTACCTGTGGGTCTTCGCCGACGCCTACGGCGTGCCGCGCTCGCGCGCGCGCGAGGCGCTGGAGCTCCTTCGCGTCTCGCATCTGTATGACAAGAAGACGGCCCACCTATCGAGCGGTCAGCGCACGCTCGTCGGCTTGGCCAAGTCGATGATGAACCGACCACGCCTGCTCGTGCTGGACGAGCCGACCGCATCGCTCGACCCGGAGGTGGGTCGCGAGGTTCGCCGTGTGCTGCTCGAGGAGCAACGACGTGAGGGCTTCACCATCCTCATGACCTCGCACAACATGGACGAGATCGAACGGATGTGCCGGCGCGTGATCTTCCTCGCGCTCGGAAGAGCCGTCGCCGACGGGACGCCCTCGGAGATCGCGGCTCGATACGGGCGGGAGGACCTGGAGGAGACGTTCGTCTCGATCGCGGAGGAGGCACGACGATGAATCCTGGTCGGATCGCTGCGGTCGTTCGCCGCCAGTTCTACGTGACGATCCACTCACCCACGCGACTGATCGAGCTGGCGTTCTGGCCGATCGTCGATCTCATCCTGTGGGGGTTGATCACCGTCTTCCTGCTGCGCAGCGGCGTCGACTTGCCCACGCCGGTCGCGTTCTTCCTCGGTGGGCTGCTCCTGTGGGATCTCGTCTTCCGAGCGAAGAACGGCGTCGCGCTGTGCTTCCTGGAGGAGGTCCACTCGCAGAACCTCATCTCCGTGCTGGCGTCCCCGATCACGTCTGCTGAGTATCTGACCGGCGCCGTCGTGTTCGGCCTCGGCAAGGTCGCCGTGACGTGGACGGTCATGGCGGGGTTGGCATGGGCGCTGTTCTCGTTCGGGGTGCTCGAACTCGGAATGGGCGTTGTTCTCTACATCGGTGTGATGTTGCTGTTTGGCATCGCGCTTGCGCTCGTGGTGATCGGGTGCATCATGCGACTGGGCTACGCCGCCGACGAGCTGGCGTGGGCGCTCGCGGCGATCGTCGTCCCGTTCTCGGCGGTGTTCTATCCGGTGTCGGCGTTGCCGGGATGGGCACAAGCCATCGCGATCTTCGTTCCGCCGGCGCACGCGTTCGAGGCTATGCGCGCCTCTCTGGCCGATCGCGCGGCCGTGTGGGGAAGCCTCCCATGGGCGTTCGCGCTCGACGTCGTGTACGGGGCAATCGCGTTCTGGTTCGCAAGGCGGATGTTCGGCACGTTCCTGCGGCGCGGCTTCGTGACGAGGTACATGTGAACGGCAACGAGGTTGCCCTGGGACCTCGACCCGCGATGGGCGACTCGTCCCTGCTCAGTACACCGACTCGATGACGGCGCGGGGGGCGAGCTCGATCGCGCGGACGCCGTCCAAGCGCCCGGCGCCGGGTCGCTCGGCGTTGGCTGCGGCAGCACCGAGCGCCAAGCGAAGCGCCGCCTCCCAGCCCTCGTCACGGTCCAACGCGGTTACGAGTCCTGCGAGAAACGCATCGCCGCTGCCGACGGGATACGGACCTCGCTCGTACAGACGCGCTCGCAGGACCTCATCCGCTGAGCGACAGACGAGCGCGCCCTCGACACCTCGCGTGACGATCGCGGCCGCATCGGGAGACGCCACCCGAGCCCGAATCTCACGCGCCGCCGCAGCGGCTTCCCTCTCGGTGGGGATGGGCGAGCCGAGGAACGCGCCCGCCTCATCGGCGTTCACCTTCACGATCGCCGGTTGCGCCTTCAGCGCGTGTGTCAGCGCATCGGGCTCCGCATCGATCGCCACACGAGCTCCGTTTTCGCTTGCGATCTCCGCGAGCCTCAGATACCCGTTAGCGCTGACACCGGGAGGCAACGATCCGGAGATCGTCGTCCACGAGGCATCGGACACGATGTCGCCGAGAAGCTCTTCGAGCCGGCCCCAGACGACGGGTTCGATGTCGGGTCCGCGCTCGTAGAACTCGGTCAGCAGTCCGTCCTCAGTCGCGGATGCGACCGAGAGGCAGGCCCGGGATTCGCCATCGGTCCATACGAACCGTCGCTCCACGCCTTCGCCGGCGAGCGATTCCTCGATCCAGCGACCTGTGTGTCCGGCCAGGATCCCGGTGGCGGTCACGTCGGCGCCGAGCGCGGCCGCAGCCCGCGCGCAGTTCAACCCCTTGCCCCCGGGAACCTGCGTGAACGAGCGAGGTCTGTGGATCGCCCCGATGTGGAGACGTTCCACCTCGAAGAGCTTGTCGATCGAAGGATTCGCGGCGACGCAGACGATCAAGTCATTGACTCCGTCGTCGCCGCTACACTCCGCCCATGTCGCGCTTGGCGGTGATCGGGGCGGGCAGTGTCGAGTTCACTCGCAACATCATCGCCGACCTGTGCTCGTACCGCGAGCTCCACGGGTCGCTGACGGTCGCGCTTCACGACATCGACGATGAACGTCTCGAGTACTCCGCACGAGCGGCGCGATCGATCGTCGAACGCACCGGTGCGGGATACACCGTTGAGGCGCACGCGGATCGACGCGCGGCGCTCGGCGGCGCGTCCTACGTGATCAATGAGATCCAGGTCGGCGGCTATCAGGCCACGCTTCGAGATTTCGAGATCCCCAAGAAGTACGGCCTCAGGCAGACGATCGGCGACACCATCGGGATCGGCGGCATCTTCCGCGGTCTCCGCACGATCCCGGTGATGGTCAGCATCGGAAACGATCTGAACGAGTTGGCGCCGAACGCGCTTCTCCTGAACTACACGAACCCGATGGCCATGGTTCCGTGGAGCGTGTACGCGGGGACGCCGTTCTCGAACGTTGTGGGGGTGTGCCACTCGGTGCGCGACACACACGCGTTCCTCGCCGAGACCGTCGGCGTACCGGAAGAAGACATCGCCTTTCGCACCGCCGGCTTCAACCATCAGTGTTTCGTGTACCTGTTCCGACGACGCTCAACGGGCGAGGACCTGTACCCCGTGCTTCGGCGGATCGTGGAAGCCGATCCAGAAGGGCTCGGTCGGCGCGTCCGGGTGGAGATCTTCCGACGCTTCGGGTACTTCCCGACCGAATCGAGCGAGCACTCGAGCGAGTACGTCCCGTGGTTCCTGCACCACGAGGACCAGGTCGAGCACTTTCGGGCGGAGATCGACGAGTACATCCGCCGGAGCGACGAGAACCTGCTCGAGTGGGAGCAAACGAAGCAGCGGCTCGATGCCGGTCACGAGCTCGAGGTGGAGCCCGCTTCGGAGCTCGCCTCCGAGATCGTCCATTCGCTGGAAACCGGCACGCCGCGTGAGGTCTACGTGAACGTCCGAAACGGCGGCCTGATCGAAGGGCTGCCGGAGGACGCATGCGTCGAGGTTCCGGCGCTCGTCGACAAGAACGGGGTGCAGCCGACGCGGGTCGGAGCCGTGCCGCCGCAGTGTCTGGCGCTGAACCGGACGTTCCTCAACGTGGTCGAGCTCACGGTGCGCGCGGCACTCGAACAGCGGCGCGAGCTCGTCTACCAGGCAGCGCTGCTCGACCCGAACACGGCCGCGACGCTCGCCATCGAACAGATCCTCGACATGGTGGACGAGCTGATCGACGCACATGGCGAGCTGATCCCCGAGGCGATCCGGGCGGCGCCCCCGGCGGCCCGCTAAGCGAAGAGGGGACTAGACGACCGTGACGGTCACTCCCGCGTGGCGGATCGCGGCGAGCTCGTCCGAGTCGCCATCCGTGTCCGTAACGATCTCGTGGACTGCATCGATCGGGCAGATCTGCACGAACGCGGCGCGACCAAGCTTTGAGCCGTCGACCACGACGACGACCATCGAGCCCCGGTCCATCACCGCGCGGTCGGTGTGCGCCTCGATCTCGTGGTGGGTGGTGAGCCCCGCCGCCGCGCTGATCCCGTCCGTGCCGATGAACACGACGTCGAGGTTCAGATCCGCGACGGCCGCGCCGGCGATCGGGCCGACGAGCTCGTAGGTCTCGGCACGGGCCACGCCGCCGGTCACCACCAACTTGATGTTGGGCCGGATGGCGAGCTCGCTCGCGATGTTGAGCGCGTTGGTGACGACCGTCAAAGATTTGTGCGCGATCGCTCGGGCGACCTCCGTCGTGGTGGTGCCGCCGGTGAGGCCGATCACCGCACCGTCGTACACCCGTCGAGCGGCCTCCTGTCCGATCCGGCGCTTCTGCTCCTGGCGTGTCGCGGAGCGGTACCGCAGCGGGAGTTCGTACGACACCATCTGCGCGACGGCCCCGCCGTGAGTCCGAGTCAGTAGGCGCTGCTCCTCCAGAAGCTCGAGATCGCGGCGCACCGTGGCCGCGGAAACGCCCAACCGGTCGCGGAGCTCGGTCACGCCGACGCTCCCCGATGTAGAGAGGTCCTCGAGGATCGCCCCGAGGCGCTCCGCCTGGCGCATGGCGCCAAGTATAGGAGCGCATTGCGCGAATGAGCGGTTCTGATCTAGAGTGCGCCGAAGTGAGCGAAATCGCGCACGAAATAGCCACTCAGCCAGGATGCTGGCGAGCGAGCGAGCTGCTCGCGGCGGACGTGACCGACGCGCTTCCATCGAACGGCGACCGCGTCGCCGCCGTCGGGTGCGGCACGTCGCTGTTCGTGGCCCGCGCCTTCGCCGCGCGGCGGGAGTCCTCAGGACGGGGTGAGACGGACGCCTTCGCGGCCTCGGAGTTTCCGTTCGGCCGACGGTATGACGCCGTCGTCGCGATCACGCGGAGCGGCACGACCACGGAGGTCCTCCGCCTCCTCGAACGGTTGGCGGGCGAGACGCCGACCGTGGTGATCACCGCCGAAGGCAAGACGCAGGCGCAGTCGCTCGCCAACCGGGTGATCGTGCTCGACTTCGCCAACGAGCGCTCCGTCGTCCAGACGCGGTTCGCCACCTCCGCGCTCGCGCTCCTGCGGACCGCGCTGGGGGATGACATGGCTGGGCCGATCGCGGACGCAGAGTCCGCGCTGACGATGGAGGCGACGGCGGAGCCGACCCTGTTCCATCGCTTCACGTTCCTGGGACACGGCTGGACCGTGGGCATCGCGGAGGAGGCCGCCCTGAAGCTCCGCGAGGCGGCACTCGTTCACAGCGATGCCTACCCGGCGATGGAGTACCGACACGGGCCGATCAGTCTCTCGGACGATCGGACGTTCGTCTGGATCCTCGGATCGCCTGACCCGGCCGTCGGTGTAGACGCCGAGGAGACCGGGGCGACCGTGCGCCGCGCGACGCTGGATCCGATGGCCGAGCTCGTGATCGCACAGCGGCTGGCCGTCGCGCTCGCCGAGGCGCGAGGCTTGAACCCGGACCGGCCGCGCTACCTGGCACGCTCGGTCGTGTTGTCGAGCTCGGGCGCCGTCGCAGATAGCGCACAGGACCGTATGTAGGAACTGACGAGGGGGAGCCATGATCTCGGGACGGTTCGGACGGTGGCTGGTCGGGATGCTCGTGATCGCAGTGGTCGCCAGCGCGTGCACGTTCGGCGAAGAAACGACGGACGACGACGGCGACGGTGGTGATGGTGGATCGGTCGAGCTCAGGATCTGGGCGCACCGGAGCCCATCGTTCAACGACGCGATCCGGGACGCGGCGCGCGCGTACGAGGCCGACCACCCGGGGGTGACGATCACGCTCGAGACGTTCGGCTACGACGAGTACATCCAGACGCTGCAGACCGCCCTGCCCGCAGGCAACGCGCCGGACCTCATCCATATGTTCGGGACGTGGGCGTGCACGTACACCGACTTCCTTCGGCCCGTCCCCGACGACGTGATCTCGCTCGCGGACGCACAGGAGCGCTTCTATCCAGGCCCGCTCGGTGGGTACACCTGCGACGACACGCTGTACGGCCTGCCGCAGGAATCGAACGTCGAGTACGGCGCCACGCTCGTGAACACGCAGATGGCCGAGGACGCCGGCACCAGCACCGAGGGCTGGTCGAGCTGGGATGAGCTCATCGCGGATGCCCAGCAGCTGACGGTGATCCAGGACGGCGCCATGGTGCGCGCGGGCTACAACTTCACCGCGGGCGACGGCCTGGCGCACTCGCTGCTGTCGCTGATCCTCCAGGCCGGCGGCAGCTACCTGAACGACGACGGCACGGCGTTTACGTTCAACACCCCCGAGGGTCAGGAGGCTCTGGGGCTGCTCAAGCGCATGGCGGACGTGCCGGTGGTCGATCCAGTGCTCTTCAACGACGAGGAGAACTGGGTCGGTGAATGCTACTTCACCGAGCTCTGCGCGATGGGTCTGGTGGGTCCGTGGGCTGTCGCCGACTACGCGCCGGACTATCCCGAGGTTGCAGAGAACACCGTCTACGCCAAGCTGCCGCCGCTCGAAGGGTCGGACGCGTTCGTTGCCGACTCCGGGTGGGGGATGACGGTGTCGACGGACAGCGCGAACCCCGACGTGGCGTGGGACTTCGCGGCGTTCGCCACGCTCGACCCGGAGGTAGCGAAGGACTTCAACCTCACCTCCGCGACGTTGCCGGCGCTTCGCGAGAACGCGGAGGGCGCGGCTCGCGACGAGCTGATCGCCGAGTTCCCGCACTTCGAGACCTGGTTCGAGGTCCTGCCGAACGCCCAGTTCGTCGGCCAGCTCCCGGACCGCGACAAGCTCTACTACGACATCATCTACAGCAACGGGCTGGAGGCGCTCCGCGGCGACGTGACGGTCGAACAGGCGTTGCAGTCGATCGAGACCGAGGCGAACGAGACGTTCGGATAGGCGCGGGGAGACAGAGCCGTCATGGCGAGCGAGACGATCCGGCTCAAGCGGGGTCGCCGCATCTTCGGCGGGCGCGAGGGTGCGCAGAAGAGGTTCGTGTTCGCCGTCATGAGTCCGGCCGTCATCTTCATGGCCATCTTCTTGGCGCTTCCGATCGTCTGGGCCTTCGCGCTCTCCTTCTTCGACTTCAGTCCCCGTCGTACGGGGTCGCCGATCCTCGGACTGGGCGCCGACAACCCGTTCGTCGGGTTGGAGCACTACCGGCAGATGACCGACTTCTCGCCAGACGCGACGCTCAACGTGCGGCAGTTCCATACGGCTGTGAAGGTCACGCTGCTCTTTGCGTTCCTCGTCGTGCCGCTGAACCTGCTGGTCACGCTCCCGCTCGCGGCGATGATCGAATCGGTTCACCAGCGTGTTCGTGTGCTCTACCGGACGATCTTCTTCCTTCCGGTGCTGGCGTCCTCGGTCGGCGTGGCGATCATCTGGGGCTTTATCCTCCACCCGCAGAACGGCCTACTGAACGGATTCATCGCGAAGATCACGGGCAAGACCACGATCATCGCATGGCTCGACGACCCCAACCTCGTGTACTTCGGGGTCCCCGTAGCGCTGCTGATGGTGATTGCCGCCTATCTATGGCAGGACATCGGATACAACCTGGTGATCTTCATCGCGGCGTTGCAGGCGATCCCTCGGTCGGTCACCGACGCTGCGCGGGTGGACGGGGCAAGCGCATGGCAGATCTTCCGTCACATCACGCTGCCGCTGCTGCGACCGACGATCCTGCTCGCCTCAATCCTCACGCTGATCTCCGCGTTCCAGGTGTTCGACCTGTTCCAGGTGATGACCGAAGGTCGTCCTGACGACCAGACGTTGGCGATGCCGCTGAACATCTACCGCAACGCGTTCAGGTATCAGCAGATGGGATGGGCAGCCGCGATGTCGGTCGTGCTGTTCCTGATCGTCTTCGTGATCTCGCTCGCGCAGGCGCGCATCTTGCGAACGAAATGGGAGTACTGAGTTGGCGACGACGACGCAGGGAAAGGTCCGCGTACTCGCGGCTCCACGCGCGACCGCGGCGAAGCCCTCTCGGAGCGCCCGTCACCGGTCCGGCCGTGTCACGCTGTACGTCGTCCTGACGGTCCTCGGCGTGATCGCCGCGCTGCCGTTCGTCTGGATGATCTTGTCGTCGTTCAAGCCGGAGGCGGAGGTCCGCGCGATCCCGCCGACGTTCTGGCCACAACAGGGGACCCTCGACAACTACCGGACGATCCTCAGCGACCCGGAGCTGCCCCTCGGGTTGTTCTACCGGAACTCCGCGTTCGTGGCAGTGCTGAACGTGATCGCGACACTGTTCACCGGATCGCTGCTCGGCTACATCTTCGCGAAGTTCGAGTTCCGGTTCCGCACGGCTCTGTTCTGGTTCATCCTCGCCACGATGATGATCCCGACCCAGGTGACGATGCTCCCCGGGTACCTGATCCTGCTCCAGCTGCACCTGCTGAACAACCTGTGGGGGTTGATCATCCCTTCGTTCATCGACGCGTTCGCGATCTTCGTGATGCGGCAGTTCATCCTTTCGATCCCGAACGACGAGATCTGGTCGGCGCGTGTGGACGGCGCCTCGGAATGGCGCATCTACCGCTCGATCGTCCTGCCACAGCTGCTGGCACCGCTCGCGACGCTTGGCCTGCTCACGTTCATGTTCAACTGGAACGCCTACCTCTGGCCGTTGATCGTACTCACCGAGCAGAACAAGCGGACGCTTCCGATCATCCTGACCTGGTACTCGACGCACCACTCGGTCCAGAACAACCTCGTCATGGCCGCAGCCGTCCTGATGGTCGTCCCGGTGCTGATCGTCTTCGCGGCTTCGCAGAAGTGGATCGTCCGCGGCCTGACTCTCACGGGCGGGAGGTAGGACACCGTGGCGACGATCACGTTCGAGGGCGTGACGAAGGTTTATCCGGGTGGAACCGAGGCCGTCAGCGACCTCGATCTGGAGATCGGTGACGGTGAGTTCATGGTTCTCGTGGGGCCGTCCGGCTGCGGCAAGAGCACCGCGCTCAAGATGGTCGCCGGTCTCGAAGGCATCTCCGACGGAACGGTGGCGATCGGCGACGACATCGTGAACGATCTGCCACCAAGGGACCGCGACGTCGCGATGGTCTTCCAGGACTACGCCCTCTACCCGCACATGACCGTGTTCGAGAACCTCGGCTTCGCCCTCAAGATCCGCAAGGTGCCGAAGAGTGCGATCGAGGAGCGCGTGCGCCAGACGGCCGCGATCCTCGGTATCCAGGACCTGCTCGAGCGCCGGCCAAAGGCGCTGTCCGGCGGTCAGCGCCAGCGCGTGGCGATGGGACGCGCGATCGTGCGCGAGCCGCGCGCGTTCCTGATGGACGAGCCGCTTTCGAACTTGGACGCGAAGCTCCGGGTCCAGATGCGCGCCGAGATCCGGCGGATCCAGACGGAGCTCGCCACGACGACGATCTTCGTCACCCATGACCAGACCGAGGCGATGACGATGGGCGACCGTGTCGCGGTGATGAAGAAGGGAGTCCTGCAGCAGGTCGACACGCCGCAGGCGTTGTACGACCGGCCGGCGAACCTCTTTGTCGCGGGCTTCATCGGTTCGCCTGCGATGAACCTGGTCGACGCCGCGCTCATGCGGAGGGACGGACGCGTCGTTGCTCGTTTCGGGTCGACGGAGCTCGCGATGGAGGATGCGTTCGTCGAGACTCACCCCCAGATCAAAGGGTACGAAGGCGGGCGCGTCGTCCTCGGGATCCGCCCCGAGACGATCGAACACGAGAAGTTCTCCGCGCTTCAGCCCGACGGACGCCGGCTCAACGCGACCGTCGACCTACGGGAATCCCTGGGGTCGGATGCGCTCGTGCACTTCAAGGTCGACGCGCCACCGGTAGTAACCGAGGACACGGTCGAGCTCGTGAAGGATGTTGAGGACGTCGACGAGATCGACGAGGCAGTCGAGGATCGCGCGTCGGTGTTCGTCGCGAAGATCGACGCTCGCGCCGACGCCCGGGCAGGTGAGTCGGTGGCGCTCGTCGTCGATACGTCGCGAGTGCACGTCTTCGACCCGAAGGACGGTCGGGCAATCGCTTGACGCCGCTACGGGCCGAGGCCTGGCACCAGGCGGAGCGCGTTCTCCGCGTACACCTTCCGGAGCACGTCGTCCGGCAGGTCCAACCCGCTGATCGCCCACCGCCCCATCAGCGGCACCTCCTCCGTCGAGTGTGCGAAGTGCTCGTCGCGCGTCTCGAGGAACCGGAAGTAGATCTCGTAGTTGTCGCGTTCGGGCGGGAACTCATCGATCCCGAACAGCACCCGGTCGGGGTGCGAAACGATCAGATCTCGGGTCGCCCTGGGCTGTCGTCCGAGCTCGGCCACTCGCGCCGCGATGTCGACGTGGAAGTTCGAGTTCGTATCGAGCATCCGTCCAACCCACGAGAGGTTCTCGGCATAGCTGCCGACGTGCACGCCGACGAACGTCGTCGACGGATTCGCGCTGACCAGATTCTCGAGCGACTCGATCAGTCGCTCGAACCGCGGGAACGACGGATCGGCGAAGGACCATTCGGGAAACGCGACGAGCTGCTCATACCGCTCGTTTCGTTCGTCGACCGGATCGAAGAACGCGACCGGATCGGCGGTGTGGATGAAGACCGGCACATCGAGATCGCCGGCGGCATCCCACAGCCGCGTGAGCCGGCGGTCGTCGGGAAGGATCAGCTCGCCTCGGTCGTCGCGTACGTGAAGGCCGAGGTCCTTCCAGATCTTGATGCCTCTCGCTCCTTCCCGAACGCTCTCGCGCAGGGAGGCAGCCGCGGCGTTGCCGACGTCTCTCGACGCTGCGGCCGACGACCAGTCGATGTGACAAAACGTCGCGAACCGTCCGGGATGAGCTCCGTCGTAGCGGTCGATGTTCGCCTTCAGCTCCGCGCCCCACCGGCCGTCGAGGTTCACGATCGCGCGGATGTTGCAGGCGTCCATCAGCTCGAGCAGCGCGCCGACGTCGGGGACCGTCCACGCTTCTGCGTCGTCGCTCACCAACGCCGACAGCCACCGGCCCAGATGGTTGTGCGCGTCGACGGCGGGAAAGCGGGACCGCTCGACCCGGTGAGCCGGCACGACCAGCTTGGGTTCGGGACGCCACTCAGCCAGAGGCAGGTCCCGCCGCCCGGCGTTCACCGAGCGAGCGCGGAGGCGCCGGCGAACCGCGGCAGCCATGGCGCCTCGGCCTCGAGCATCCGGTCGACCATCTCGTGGATCCGCGGCAGCGTCAGGACGGCGCTCGTCAACGGATCGAGCGCCACCGCGGCGTGCACCAGATCCCGATCGCCGTTCATCGCGGCCTCGACCGCGAGTCGCTGAACCGTGATCTGCGCCTCGTTCAAAGCGGCGCATGCCGACGGCAACGTTCCGTACCGGGTCGGGCGCACGCCGGTCGAGTCGGCCACGCACGCCACCTCGACACAGGCGTCGGCCGGAAGGTTCTCGATCGACGATCCGTTCCGTACGTTGCCGTAGACGACGCGCGGCGTCCCGGTGGTGAGGCTGTCGACGATCGGAGCCGCGAACTCTCCGCCGTGGATCGGACCGTGTCGGCGCGCGTCGCTCACCACGTCCTCGTTCGTGTAGTCGGCGTCGACGCTCCGGCAGACCTCGAGATAGTCCCAACGCCGATCGAGGTATTCCTCGGTCAGCTCCGGCGTCTTCCGGAACCACGCCCAGTACTCGCTCGCGTGGTGGCTCGACTCGGTGTGGAAGTAGCCGGTGAGCATCATCAGTTCCGTACGGACCCGCTCGATGCTCTCGTAGGCGTCGTCCGATCGGGGAAGGAGCGGCATCGTCCGGTCGACGTGGCGAGCCGTCATCACCTCACGGATGCGTGGGATCAAGTCCTCGTCGCCCCGAGCGAACGTCGTGAACCACGCGGTGTGGTTCACGCCCGCGCAGCGGAAGGTGACCTCCTCGAGCTGGACCCCGAGTTCGCGGGCGAGCAGCTCGGCGGTTCCCTGCACGCTGTGGCACAGACCGACGACCTTCACCCCCAGGAGGTCGGTGGCCCAGCAGTTGATCGACATCGGGTTCGCGTAGTTGAGCAGCCATGCGTTCGGACAATGCTCGAGCATCGCCTCGACGACCTCGCGCAGCGCTTCGACGGTTCGCAAGCCGCGGAAGAGGCCACCCGGGCCGAGCGTATCGCCGACCGTCTGGTCGATCCCGTACTCGCGCGGGATGAGTACATCGTGGGCGTAGGCCTCGACGCCGCCGACCTGGAACACCGTGATGACGACATCAGCACCGCGAAGCGCACTGGGAAGGTCGGGTGCGACGGCGACGGTTACATTCGACTTCGCGTCGTCGATCATCTGTTGCACGAAACCGCGGGTTCGCTCCGCCGCCTGCGGGTCGATGTCGTAGAGGACAAGCGACGCATGGCTTAATCCGGGGAAGGCGAGCACGTCACGCGACAGCTCGACGGGAAACACCCAGCCACCGGCGCCATCGATCACGATCCTGGGTGCGTTCTCCGGCATCCCGTGGCGTTCCCTCGCACTGGTCGGAACGATCGCGCGGCATGCTAACCCGGCGCGCACCGGTACTAGACTCGCCGCCGCGCGAGGGGAGCGCGGATGCGGGGGCTGGAGGGCAAGGGTGTCCTGGTCACCGGCGGCAGCCGAGGGATCGGCCTGGCCGCGGTCGAGCGCTTCCTCCAAGAGGACTCACGAGTGTTCCTGTGCGGGATCGAGCCCGGTGAGGTGGATACCGTCCTCGCTGACCTGCGGACCACCGGGATCGTCGACGGCATCGAGTGTGACGTTTCCCGAGAAGAGGAGGTTGATCGGCTCGTCGCAACGGCGGAGAGCTTCCTCGGTGCGATCGACGTCCTCCTGAACAACGCGGGGATCGCGTGGAGGGAACCGTTCCTCCAGATCACGCCGGAGCGGTGGGATCGTCTTCTGGCCATCAACCTGCGTAGTCAGTTCCTGGTGGCGCGCCGGGTGGCTCGGTCGATGGTCGAGCGTGGGCGCGGCGGCGCGATCGTCAACATGGCGTCGACGAACGCGCTCGAAGGAGAGGCAGGGTACGCGCACTACAACGCGTCGAAAGGTGCGATCGCCATGCTGACGCGGACGATGGCGATCGAGCTCGGTCCGTATGGGATCCGCGTGAACGCGCTTTGCCCCGGCAAGGTAGCCACGCGCCTCCAAGCAGACGCGGAGGACGCGGAGTACACGGCGAGATTCGAACGCGAGCGGATCCCCCTCGGTCGTTCCGGTACGCCCGCCGAGATCGCGGCCGCATACGCGTTCCTCGCGTCCGACGAAGCGTCGTTCGTCAACGGGGAGCTGCTCGTCGTCGACGGTGGGCAGCTCGCGATGTGAGGAATGTGAACTGTGAGTGATCGTTCGCCGCTCGACCGGCTCCGCGAGGTTCGGCCACCCGAGGGCGCGCTGGCGTTCGCATGGCTCGGTCAGGCGGGATTCGTCGTGCGATCAGGCGGCGCCGTTGCGCTGATCGACCCGTTCCTGGCGCCGTACGACGGACGACGGTATGAGAGCTCGCTCTTGCCCGAGCGCGCCGAGGGTGTCGACGTCGTGCTCTGCACGCACGAGCACGTCGACCACTTCGATGCGGCGAGCGCACCCGCGATCGCCAAGGCCTCGCCCGGCGCGACGTTCGTCGTCCCGACGCCGATCGTCGACATGGTCACCGAGTCGGGGATCGGCGGCGACCGCGTGACCGGGATCCAGCCGGGCGAGGTCATCGAGGTCGCCGGATTCACGATCCGCGCGGTGCCCGCGATGCACGGGGTCACCGTGGATGACGCCTACGGGTTCGGCGAGGAGCTCTCGGGCGGGCTCATCCGGTTCGTCGGCTATGTCGTGGACGCGGCCGGGGTTCGGCTGTACCACGCCGGCGACACCATCCACTACCCCGGGATGGAGGCGACGCTTCGCGAGCTGTCGCTCGACCTTGCGTTGTTGCCGATCAACGGGCGAGACCCCGGTCGCGAAGCGCGAGGGATCGTGGGGAACCTGTCCGAGCGCGAGGCGGCGTGGCTCGCCGGCGCGATCGGTGCGCAGGCCGTCGTGCCCATGCACTACGACCTGTTCGCCCGCAATCGCGGCTATCCCTCCAGGCTCGTCGAGAGCGTCCAGCGCGACCATCCCGGCACGCACGTCCTGGTTCCCGCACGCGACAGGCCCTTCGTTTGGACCTCCGGGAAGGTCGCTTGAAAGCTCTGGTGTATCTGGGGCCCCGGCGGATGGAGGTCCAGGAGGTGCCCGAGCCGGCAGCCGGGATCGGCGAAGTCGTGATCGAGACGGCGGCCTCGGCGATCTGCGGGTCGGACCTGCACGGGTTCCGCGAGGCGAGTTCTCGACGGATCCCGCCGCTGATCATGGGACACGAGACGGTCGGCGTGATCGCCGCGGTGGGCGAAGGCGTCGACGCCGCGCGCGTCGGGCAGCGCATCGTCCTGAAACCCATCCTGGCGTGTCGCTCGTGCGAGCCGTGCCGCTCCGGACGGACGAATCTCTGCCGCACGGGCCGACTGGTGGGACGAGATCTGACCGGAGGGTTCGCCGCTCGGTTCGTCGTGCCCGCTGAGAACGCCGTCGAGATCGAGGCCCACGTGCCCGACGACGTCGCCACGCTCACGGAGCCGCTGGCGAACGCGGTCCACGTCACTTCCCGCGCCGTCGTGCCCGATGACGACGTGCTCGTGATCGGCGCCGGCCCGATCGGCGCACTCATGGCGTGGATGGCCGTCGACCGGGGTGCGGCCAGGGTCTTCGCGACGGATCGTGTTCGGGCCCGGCTGGAACGTGCTCGAGCGCAGGGTTCGATCCCGCTGGGGACGGACGATCCGGAGGCGACGCTGCGCGAGGCGACGGACGGCCGTGGCGTCGACGTGGTCATCGATGCGGTGGGGGTGGCGGATACGTGGGCATCCGGGCTCCGCGCGGTGCGACCTGGTGGACGGATCGAGACGGTGGGGCTCGGGGCACCGGCCGGCGCCGTCGACTACTACGCGGTGATCGGCAAGGAGGCGACGATCACGGGGTCCTTCGCGTGGGTGGACGAAGACTTCGCTCGCGCTCTCTCTTTGATCCAGGACGGCGCCCTCGATACGGCGGGGTGGTTCAGCGGGGCGAGCTTTGCCGATGGTCAGCGAGTGTTCGAGGATCTCGTCGACGGGACCGATCGGTTCAAGGTCGTGCTGTCGCCGTGACACCGTTCACAACGCGCGTCACATCGCCCCCATGGCTTGGTTCAGCGTCGGCTGAGCCGCGGTTCCTCCAGCCGCCCTCGTGGAGATGGAGCCGCACACTACGGCGAGCCGCAGGCATCTCTCGAGCGGCCACCCCAGCAGACGGCCGGCGAGGAACCCCGCGTCGAAACTGTCGCCCGCACCGATCGTGTCGACGACCTCCGACGGGACCGACTCGCTCCTTACGATACCGTCGGCGTCGACGGCGAAACCGCCATCGGTCCCCAGCTTCACGGCAACAACTGTCGCGTGTTCGGCCAGTGCCTTGGCTGCCCCCTCCACGTCGTCGATCCCCGTAATCAGGCGCGCCTCGGCCGTGTTCGGGAAGAAGACGTCGGTTCGATCGAGGAGCTCGATCAGGCCGGAGTCCCAGCGCTCATCGGGGTCCCAGTTGGGGTCGATCGACGTCGTCGAGCCGCTGGCGTGTGCCGTGTCGAACAGCGCCGGCAGGTCACGTTGGAGGGAGCGCTGCATGAAGTACGAACTGACGTGCACGTGCCGGGTAGATTCGACGAGATCGATGTCGATGCTCGACCCGCGGAGGTCCGCGATGGTGCCCGTCGAGGTCAGGATGGCGCGGTCATCGGGGCGAGCCAGGATCACCGAGAGACCGGTCGGCCGGTTCCCGTCCACGCGAAGAGCTCGCGTGTCGATCCCCTCGTCCTCGATCGATCGACGAACGAACGCTCCGAACAGGTCGTCGCCGATGACGCCGGCGAGTGCCACCCCGAGCCCGAGCCGGGCGGCGCCGCAGGCCAAGATGGCTCCGGAACCGCCGAGCACCAGAGCAGCGTCTTCGACGATCGTTTCGACCTGTCCGAAGGAAGGGGCCGCCGTGACTCCGAGGATCAGGTCGGGATTCGCGTCGCCGAGCACAAACAGATCGAAGCGCTCAGCCACCGGCGTAGCGTAGCGTCCGCACCAACGGCTCTCGGCGCGCGCTCAAGGACATGTGGCGACAGCATGAGGCGCATCCGTCGCCCACCGTGAACCCCATCCGATCGTTGCCGATCGGATGGGGTCGCCGGTTGGATAGACCGAGGGTGGTGCCTTACATCGCCTCGACGATCTCGTACACGGTGACGCTGCCGCCGCCCTGAAGGACCGGCGAGCCCTTGGCGAGCTCGGCTGCACGGTCCAGGGACTCAGCCGACAGGATCGTGTACCCCGTGTGGGGCGACCCGGTGGCGCCGTCCCGGAGTGAGCCGTCGCTGCCGACCGTCTTGGCGGCTCCAAACGGGTTCCCCGCGTCCTTGATCGCCTTGCCGAGATCCTCGTACCAGTCGTTCCACGCCTTCATGACCCGAGCCGTCTCCTCCTCGGTCTCCGGCATGCCGCCGCCGCTGTAGAGCAGAGCGAAATCAGCCATGACTCCTCCTCTCGGCCCGATGGCCAGTCCGTCCGACGACCCTACGACGAACGGCCCGGAAGGAATTCGACACAGCCAGGCCGCCGTCGTCGTCGACGCCTAGCTGCCTCTCATTTCTCTCTCATCCGAACTCACCTACGCTCCGCCTGACATGCGCGTGCTCGTCATCGAGGACGAGGTGAAGATGGCCGGGCTCCTTCGGCGCGCCCTCGAGGAGGAGGGGTACGCCGTGGACGTGGCCGCAAACGGCGCGGACGGCGTGTGGCTCGGTACGGAGAACGAGTACGACGTGGTGTTGCTCGACCTGATGCTTCCGGACATCGACGGCTTCGACGTATGTCGCAAGCTTCGCAAGGCGGGACGGTGGAGCCCCGTGATCATGCTCACCGCGCGAGATGCCGTCGCCGACCGAGTCGCGGGTCTCGATGCCGGTGCGGACGACTACCTGACCAAGCCGTTCTCGATCGCCGAGCTCCTCGCGCGCGTTCGAGCGTTGGTACGGCGCGGCGCGGTCGAACGTCCCACGGTCCTTCGAGCGGGCGATCTCACGCTCGACCCGACCGCCAGATCCGTGCGGCGCGGCCGGAAGGACATCGAGCTCACGGCGAAGGAGTTCGCGCTCCTTGAGTACCTGATGCGGCACGTGGGCGAAGTGCTCAGCCGGAGCCGGTTGATCGAGCACGTGTGGGACTTCGCGTACGAGGGGGACTCGAACGTCGTCGACGTGTACATGCGGTACCTGAGGAATAAGATCGACCGACCGTTCAAGCGCGACTCGATCGAGACCGTTCGTGGCGCGGGCTACCGGTTCCGCATCGATCCCCGCGCGAGGAACTGAACGATGGGCCTGCGCATCCGAACGCGCCTCACGCTCGCGTCGGCGGGTCTCGTTGCGGTGATCCTCGTCGCCGCCGGCGTGTTCGTGTACGTCCAGTTCGAGGCGGACCTTCGGGAGACGGTCGACCTGGGGCTTCGCTCTCGCGCCGACGCGCTGTTGTCCTCCGGTGACCCGTCGCTCTCGTCCGCAGGCCTGATCGAAGCCGACGAGGCGTTCGCCCAGATCCTCTCGGCGGACGGCGACGTCCTCGAGTCGACACCAGGCGTGGCAGCGGCGATCCGCGCTGGCGAGGTCCGCGTGGCGAGGTTCGAAGACACGAGCGCCCGCACCGTTGAGGAGGTCGTTCCCGCGCGCGTGCTGCTCGTCCCGCTCGACGACGGACGAGTGCTCCTTGTCGGAGCGTCGGTGGAAGATCAGGAAGAGGCGCTCGCTCGTCTCGCCGCGCTCCTGCTGATCGGCGGCCCGGCGGCGCTCGCGCTCGTCGTCATCGTGGTGTGGCTGATCGTCGGCGCGGCGCTCCGGCCGGTCGAGGCCATGCGCTCCGAGGCCGCGGCGATCTCGGCATCCGAGCCCGATCGACGCCTGCCGGTCGGCCAGACCGACGACGAGCTCGCGCGCCTCGGTCGCACGCTCAACGAGATGCTCGAACGGTTGCAGCGCGCTCTGGAGCGCGAACGCCGTTTCGTCGACGACGCGAGTCACGAGCTCCGAACACCGCTGGCGAACCTGAAGGCCGAGCTCGACCTGTCCATTCGGCGCGCGCGAACGCCCGACGAGCTCGAGGTCGCGCTCCGAAGCGCCGCGGAGGAGACCGACCGGCTCGTTCGCCTCGCCGAGGACCTCCTCGTCCTGGCTCGCGCCAAGGGCGGGAAGCTTCCCGTTCGACGCGAGCAGGTCGATGCGGCGGCGCTCGTTCGAGACATCGTCGCCACGTTCGAGGGGCGCGCGTCCGAGCGCGGCGTCACGCTCGACGACGAGGCTGAGGACGGCGTGCGCGCGGACGTCGATCCCCTTCGGATGCGGCAGGCGATCGGCAACCTCATCGACAACGCGCTCCGGCACGCGCCGCCGGGTGGGCGCGTCTCGGTCGCGCTCGCGCGCGCGAACGGCGAACTGACGATCTCGGTGTCGGACAGCGGTCCGGGGTTCCCGCCGGAGTTTCTCGCCGATGCGTTCGAACCGTTCACGCGTGACGACGCCGCTCGGTCGCGCTCGGACGGCGGGACCGGCCTCGGTCTGGCCATCGTTCGGGCCATCGCCGAGGCCCACGGCGGGTCGGCGGAGGCGCGGAACACGGCGCGTGGCGCCGAGGTCGTCCTTCGCTTTCCGGCGTAGGCACGGCACGTTCACCGTCCTCTCATCGGCCGTGCGGCAAAGTCGAGACGACAGAGCGAGGAGGCACTCATGAGACGTTGGCTGACCGGGATCGGCTTGACGGTGGTGATCGCCGCCGCGGCCTTGCCCGCGACGTTCGCCGGCGCGAGGTCCTGCAACGATCCGCTCCCGCAGGGGAGCGAGACGGTGACGCTCGACCCGGCCGATTTCGTTCCGCGGATCAACAACCCCTACTGGCCGATGGCGCCCGGCACGCGATGGGTGTCCCGCGAGTTCGACTTCGAGGGATCCCAGCGCGTGACGGTGACCGTGCTCGAGCGAACCAGGGACATCGAGGGGATCGAAGCGACGGTCGTCCACGACGTCGTGAGCGAGCGGGGCCAGCTCGTGGAGAACACGTTCGACTGGTACGCACAGGACGTGTGCGGGAACGTGTGGTACCTCGGCGAGAACACCAAGGAGTACGAGAACGGCGACGTCGTCTCCACGGCCGGGTCGTGGGAGCACGGGGTCGACGGAGCGATGGCCGGCGTGGTCGTGCCCGGCGACCCGCAGGTCGGGCTGACGTATCGGCAGGAGTACTACGCGGGCGAGGCCGAGGACGCGGGCGCGATCGTGAGCCTCGACGAGCAGGCGCAGGTGCCGTTCGGACACTTCCGCAACGTGCTCCTCACCAAGGACTTCAGTCCTCTCGCGCCGAAGGTGCTCGAGTACAAGTTGTACGCCCAAGGTGTCGGGCCGGTGTTGGCGCTCGGCGTGTCGGGCGGTTCAGATCGCGAGGAGCTCCTGCGCTTTCGCGCGGGCGCGTGAACGAGCGCACGAAGGAGGAGATATGAACAGGAGGAGGAAGTTGATCGTCGGAGGCATCGTCGCCCTCGCCGTGATCGGTGGCGGCACGGGTATCGCGATCGCCACGGGACTCGGCGACGACGAGCCGCTCACCGGCTCGACGCTCGAGCAGGCGACGGCCGCGGCGCTCGAGCACACGGGGGGTGGCACCGTCATCGAGTCCGAAGCTGGGGACGGCGGCGCCGCGTACGGCGTCGAGATTCGACTGGATGACGGCAGCGTCGTCGAAGTCGCGCTGGACGAGAACTTCAACGTGATCGGCCAGGAGTCGGACGACGACGGCGCGAACGAGCACGAGGACGAGGGCGCCGCGGACGACGACTAGCGGCGTTCGAGCACTCGACGTTCGCAGACCGAAAGGAGCGTTCACGATGAGACGACGCGCTTGGTTCGTGCTGCTCTCCGTTCTCGCGCTGGTCCCGATCGCGATCGGCGTCGCGGGCGCCGGCACCGGACCGGTGCGCCTCGAGGCCGCGAAGGTGATCGTCGAGGTCAACCAGACCGACGGTGACGCCGGTCTGCAGATCTTCCTCGACGGAGATGCCTGGAGGCAGATCTCCGTGTTCCGACCGGACGGCCAGAAGATCGCCGAGTTCGCGACGGCCGGGCCGGTGAACGACTACGGCCTCACCGAGCTGTTCTCCGAGAGCAGCGAACCGCCGTTCACCGAGTTCCCCCTCAGTCAGTTCAAGACGCTCTTCCCCGAAGGTGAGTACACATTCACCGGCACGACGATCGAGGGACAAGATGTCGTGGGGAGCGCAACGCTGACCCACGACATCCCGAACGGCCCGAACCTGGTCGCGCCGGAGGACGGCGCTCGGCTCGATGCGAGCAACGTGGTGATTCGGTGGCGCGAGGGCGCGCAGCCCCAGGGAGTCCAGATCGACGCGTACCAGGTCGTCGTGACCCGCGAGCGACCGCTCCGGGTCATGGAGGTCGACCTTCCCGGAAACGTTCACCGGTTGACCGTGCCGAGCGAGTTCCTCGAGCCGAACACCAAGTACAAGTTCGAGGTGCTCGCGATCGACGCCGGAGGGAATCAGACGCTGACCGAGCGTTCGTTCGTCGCGCGGTAGCGCGGAAACGCTCAGAAGTCGACACGGCCGGAGAAGTGCTCGGCCACCTCCGGCCGTGTCAGCTCGTAGATCGCGACGCGTTGGCCGCCCGGCGTTCGGAACGAACGGCACGGCCCGTGCGGGATCTCCAGCGTTCGCTCCGCTTTCCACCCGCGGCGTTGGAGCTCGGTCGCCATGACGCGCAGGTCATCGACGCGATAGACGAGGATCGGGCGTTCCCCGCTCAGGTGGTCGGTCAACAAAAGGAGCGGCGGTCCGGTAGTGAGCTCGACCGCGGCCACCTTCGTTCCGTCCGAGTCGATGGCGAACACGACCCTGCCGCCCAGGGTGTTCGTGAAGTACTCGAGGTCGGCGGGCACGTCTCGGCTCGGCGTGTAGACGAAGTCGAGCGACAGAAACGGGGGAGGGGCGTCGTTGCCACGCGCTGTGACGCGATCGGTCACGCGAAGCAGGATAGTCACGTGGATGAAGGCGAAGCGATAACGCGGCTCCGAACGGCGCGCGTCGGACGGCTGGCAACCGTAACGCCCGACGGCTCGCCGCACGTGGTGCCGCTCGTGTTCGCGGTACTCGAACGAGACGGTGGCCTCGTCGCGTATTGGGTCGTGGACGAGAAGCCGAAGCGATCGCGCCGTCTGCAACGACTGCGCAACATCGAGACGAACCCGTCCGCGGCGATCCTCGTCGACGAGTACAGCGACGACTGGGGACGGCTGTGGTGGGTCCGCGCCGACGGCACCGGGCGGGTGGTTCGTTTTCGCTCGGAACGAGGCGCGGCACTCGATGCACTTCACTTGAAGTATCAGCAGTACGCGATCACGCCCCCGAATGGCCCGGTGGTGGCCATCGACATCCACCGTGTGACCGGCTGGGCCGCGGAGGATGCGAGCGGGGCGTAGAGCGAGTCGTCGCGATCGCGGACGGATCGCGGCCGAACGGCTAGTCGCGTTCCGCGGCGATCGTCTTCATGGTCGACCACGCGTTCATCGCCGGCGGGAACCCGGCGAGTACCGCCGTCTGGAGGATCACCTCGCGGAGCTCGTCGACGGTCAGTCCCGCGGAGAGCGACGACCGCAGGTGGATCGGCAGCTGTGACGAGCGGCCCAGCGCAGTGAGGACCGCGACCGTGGCGATCTGGCGCTCACGAAGGCTGAGTCCGGGCCTTGAGTAGATGTCGCCGTAGGCGACCTCGATGATCATCCTGCCGAGGTCGCCTAGAGCCTCGATCGTCTCGAGCGAACGTTCGCCGTGCACGTCGCGGAGCTTCGTGCGGCCGAGCTCGTACTTCTCATCAGTCGTCACCAGGAGCCTCCTCGTCGCATGTGCGAGGCACGCTACCGCCGTGAAGGGCGGAATCCTCGGATGGGAAGGGACCGCTGCAATACTTGGGCGCGCGTGGACGAGCCGACCGCGACAGAGGAGACCGAGGCGCTCGAGGCGTCGCCACCAACCGGCGACCACGGCCGCGACCAGCGGATCATCCTCGGGAATACCGGGCAGAACGTCCTTGGGCTGGCGATCGGCGCGCTCGCCACGTTCGCGGCGCAGGTAATCATCACGAGGCGTCTGGGCGACGAGGGCTTCGGCGTCGTGACCCTGACGACGCAGTTCGCGTTCATCGCCGCTGCGGCGACGCGGTTCGGGATGGATGTCGCGAACGTTCGTCTCGTTGCGATCCTCGTCGGGCGAGCGCAGGCCGCGCGCGCTCGAGGGCTGGTTTGGCGCTCAGCGGCGATCGCAATGGCGATCTCCGTGCCGTTCGGCGTCGCCGTGTTCGTCCTTGCGCCCTCGCTCGCAGACGCTTTCAGCGGACGGCCCGCTGCCGCTGAGGGCTCCTTCCGCGCGGCGGCTTTCGCGATCCCTGTCTGTGCACTCGCGTTCACGTACATGGGAGCGACGCGAGGGCTCAAGATCATGCGCTACACGCTGTACTCGCAGTGGATCGCGCAGCCGATCGGATGGATCGCATTCACGATCGCGTTCTGGGCGGCGATCGACGAGACCGCCGGTGTCGCGTCGGCGGCGTTCGCCGCGTCGTGGGCGCTCGCGCTGGCGATCGCGTGGTTCGGGTGGGAGAAGGAACAGGCGCGCTTCCCGGACGTCACGCGCCAGGACGGCGAGCTCCCGGAGGAACGAAGGTCGGCGCTGCTGCGGTTCGGCGCGCTGCGAGCTCCCGCGACGTTGTTCAGTCAGCTGATCTTCTGGACGGACTTCTTCGTGCTGTCGCTGCTATGGAGCGGCGAGGGCGCGCAGGGCGCCGCGGTAACAGGTGTGTATGGAGCCGTGCTCCGCGCCGGGCAGTCGCTGTTCCTGTTCCTCACCTCGGTCTCGTTGACGTTCAGCCCGTTCGTGGCCGACCTCCATCATCGTGGCGAACGCGAACGGCTGGACGCGCTCTACAAACAAGTAACCAGGTGGACGCTGGGGGCGACGATCCCGGTGCTCCTGGTGCTGGCGATCCTTCCCGGTCAGGTGCTGCGGATCTTCGGCGCTGACTTCGTCACGGGCGACGGAGCGCTTCGCATCCTCATCGTGGGGATGATCGTTCCGGTCATGGTCGGAACGGTCGGGTTCATCCTGATCATGGCGGGGCGCACCGCGTGGGATCTGCTCGTGTACGCGGGCGGATTCGTCATCGACGTCGCGGTTGCGTTCGCACTCGCTCGACCCAAGGCGCTGGGTGTCGAGGGAGCCGCGATCGCCCAAGCCGCTACGCTGACGTTCAGCGCGATCGCGCGGCTGCTGCTCGTTCGGCGGTTCCTGGGCATCTTCCCCTTCGATGCCGGATACCTGCGGCTCGTCCCGCCGACCGTCGCCGGCGGGGTGGCGATGGCGCTGGTCCACGCCGCGATGCCGTCGGAGCGCTGGTTGGTCGATCTCGTCGTCTCGTTCGCGGCCGGCGGTGTGGTGTACGTCGCGGTGTTGCTCGCGGTCGGGTTACCGAAGAGTGAACGAGCGAGCGTGCTCGCGATGGCGGGTAAGGTCTTCGGCCGCGCCCGATGATCCTCGTTCGGCCGCTCCGACCCGGCGACCGGGATTGGGTGCGCGAGAAGGTCGCCGAACGGTGGGGTTCGCCGATCGTCGTCGCACACGGCGTGGTCTACGAACCGTCCTCGTTACCGGGCCTCGTCGCCGAGGACGATGGCCGCCCCGTCGGCCTGCTGACGTTCATCATCGAGAGCGACGAATGCGAGATCGTGACGATCGACGCGTTCGAGGAGGGCCAAGGGGTCGGGGCGGCGCTGATCGACTCCGTCAAGAGCATGGGTCACGAACGTCTGTGGCTCATCACGACGAACGACAACTCCAGGGCACAGCGCTTCTACGAGCACGTCGGTTTCCGGCTCGTTCGCGTGCACCAGGGCGCCTCGAGCGATCGCGCGCGCTGAAGCCGGAGATCCCGCTCGTTGCGGCGGACGGAACGCCGATCCGCGACGAGCTCGAATACGAGTTCCGGCCGTGGATGCGCCCGCCCGTCTGAGCGCTAGCCTTGCCCGGCGCCCGTGGCTCTCGAGGTGAACTCGTTGCAGGTGTCCCCGCCGCGGATCACCCCGCGAACGAGGCGGCACCCGCCGTACGCGAGCGGCGGCCACATGAACTTGCAGTCGCGACACCGAACGCCCGGGCGCGGCGCCTGACGGTAGTTCGCCTCCGCTTTCGACAGTCCCCAGATCTTGGCCACGCCGCATCCTGAGCCCACCCGGTGACCTCGCGCAACCGAGCCCGTCGGGGGCCGGCGCTACGCTTGGAGTTCCCGTTCAATCGAGGAGGAACCATGACCGCGGCCGTACTGTCGATCGTCACGCTCGGCGTCGACGATCTCACCCGCTCGTCGGCGTTCTACGATGCGCTCGGACTCGAGCGGTGCACGTCATCACTGGACGAGATCGTGTGGTTCCGGACGCCGCACTCGTACATCGGCCTGTTCGGACGCGATGAGCTCGCCGAGGATGCGGCGATCGAGCCCGGTGGGAGAACGGCGTTCGGCGGCGCGACGTTCGCCATCAACGTCTCCTCGGAGGCCGAGGCGGACGAGTGGTTAGAACGTGCCTTGGCCGCCGGCGCCGACGTGCTGAAGCGGCTGGAGAAGACGTCATGGGGTGGGTACTCCGGCTACTTCGCGGATCCGGACGGGCACACGTGGGAGATCGCGCACAACCCCTCGTGGACGATCGGCGACGATGGCCGACTGATGATCCCCTGAGCGGGTCGCTACGACCCGCGCAGTGACGCGGCGAGCCCGAGGGCCTTCGCCACGGCGTCCTCGGCCGACGTCGCCCGGACGATCGCATCGATCGCAGTGCCTTCGCGAACGAGCTCCCACGTGCCGAGCCCGACGACTGGCTTCCCCATCTTCAGCGCGAGGGCGATCTCGGACAGCGTCCCGTACTCGCCGTGCACAGCGATCACGACGTCGGCCGTTCGCACGACGATCGCGTTTCGCGCCTCGCCCATGCCGGTGGCCACCGCGATCGTGAGGTAGGGGTTCGCGTCGAGCCGCGACGCCGTGGGAAGGATCCCCACCGTCGTCCCGCCGCCGTTGATCGCTCCTCCCGCCGCGGCCTCCATCACGCCGCCCATCCCGCCGCACACCAACACGGCGCCCCTCTCCGCCAGCAGCCGCCCGACCGTCTCGCCGAGCGCGAGCTCCGACGGCGTTCCGGCCGATGCGCCGACCACCGCCACGTACGGCGCTCGTTTCATCCCCACGCCTTCCCCAGCATCGCGGCGAGCAGCGCCACCGCGGCGGCTTTGTCGAGCGGCTCGTTCCCGTTGCCGCACTTCGGCGACTGTACGCACGAAGGGCATCCATGCGAGCACGGGCAGTTCCGGACCGTCTCCAGCGTCGCCTCGAGCCAGCGCTCTGCCGTTCGGAACCCTCGTTCCGTGATCCCCGCACCGCCCGGATAGCCGTCGTACACGAAGATCGCGCACGAGCCCGTGTCCGGATGGAACGCTGTCGAGACGCCGCCGACATCCCATCGGTCGCACGTCGCCACGAGCGGCAGGAGCCCGATCGCCGCGTGCTCCGCAGCGTGAGCGGCACCTGGCAACGCGCTCTCGGATATCGACGCGCGCTCGATCGTGCTCGGCGGGATCGCCCACCACACGGCCTTCGTCTCGAGCGTCTGTGGGGGAAGCACCAGCGGCACCACGTCCAGGATCTCGCCGGTCGCGACGTGCTTGCGTGCGAACGCCGTCACCTGGTTCGACACGTGGACGGTTCCGAAGAATGAGGGAACGCCCCCGCTCGTGTCGCCGGTCTCGTCCACGCCTTCGACTCGGATATCTGTGATGTCGCGGGCCTGCGTGTAGTAGTCCGGGTCGCTGCGCGACACGAGCGCCGCGTGACCGACGAGGTCGAGCTCCCGCACCTCGAACTGCTCTCCCTGGTGCAGGTAGATCGCGCCGGGATGGACCTGGGTGAAGGCCCTCGACTCGTCGACGGTCCCGAGGAGCTCGCCGGTCTCCTCGATGACGATGGAGAACGTGTGGCCGCCGGCGCTTCGCATGTCGACCTTCCGGTGGGGGACGTCGCGGCCGCGGTAGTGCCACTTCTCTTGGCGGCGCGCGATCTCCCCCCGCTCCTCGAGTCGCGCGAGCGAGTCCGGCGCGTCCGGCCAGAAGGTCTCGATCTCTTCGTCCGAGAGCGGGTACTCGCGAGCGGCGCACGCAAGGTGCGGCTCGAGCACGAACGGGTTGGTCGGATCGATGACCGCGGCCTCCGCCGGCTTGTCGAACACGTCCGCCGGATGCGTGACCAGATACTGGTCGAGCGGCTCGTCCTGCGCGACCAGCACGGCCAGCGAGCCCTCGTTCCGGCGGCCGGCGCGGCCGGCCTGTTGCCACATGGACGCGCGCGTTCCGGGGTATCCCACGAGCACGGCCGCGTCGAGCGAGCCGATGTCGATGCCCAGCTCGAGCGCGTTCGTCGACGCGACGGCGATGAGCTCGTCGTTCGCCAGTTGGCGCTCGAGCTGCCGCCGATCCTCCGCGAGGTAGCCCGCGCGATACGACTTGACGCGATGTCTCACTTCCGGGTCGAGGTCGCGACGCGCGAATTCGGCCAACAGCTCTGCGGCGCGCCTCGATCGGGCGAAGCCGATCGACTTCACGCCGTGCTCTGCCAGGCTGGCGACGAGCTGTGACGCCTCAGTCAGGGCGCTTCGTCTCGCGCCGGACTCCTCGTCGATCACCGGGGGATTCAGCAGAGCGAACAGCTTCTCCCCGGTGGGCGAGGCGTCCTCTGTCACGGCATCGAACGGGACACCGACCAATCGCTCGGCGAGCTCCGCTGGGTTGCCAACCGTCGCGCTGGCCAACACGAACCGAGCATCGCCGCCGTAGTGGGCCACCAGCCGTCGGAGCCGCCGAAGCACTTGCGCGACGTGAGATCCGAAGACGCCGCGCGAGACGTGCGCCTCATCGACCACGACGAGCGACAGTCGAAGGAAGAAATCGGCCCACCGAGCATGGTCCGGCAGGATCCCGGCGTGGAGCATGTCCGGGTTCGACAGCACGAGGTTCGCGTTCCTCCGCACCAGCGGGCGTTCGGCGCGTGGCGTGTCGCCGTCGTACACGGCGGCGCGGATCTGCGGCAGCTTGAGCTCGCGGACCTGACGGAGCTGGTCGCGCGCGAGGGCCTTCGTCGGGAACAGGTAGAGCGCCGTGCTCTTCGCGTCGGCGACCGCGGCCGCCGCGAACGACAGGTTGTAGACCAGCGTCTTCCCCGACGCGGTGCCGGTCGCGACGATCACGTTCCGGCCGGCGCGAACGGCGTCGAACGCCGTGCGCTGGTGCGCGTACAGGCCGGTCACGCCGATGAGCCCGAGGCGGTCCACAACGATCGACGGGACGTCGTCGGGAAACGGGCCGGGCTCCGACGTTCGTGCGGGGAGCTCGCGAAGGTGCACGAGCGACTCATCCCGTTCGAGCGACGCGAGGAACGCGCGGGCGTCCATCGCGTTCGATGCTAGTGCGGCCAGGTGGATCAGCGGGGGCTACTCGCCCGGTATCTCGCGATCGCCGTTCAGGTGCTTGTACGGGGTGAACAACCCGTCCCGCACGAGCGGCCCGATCAGGTGGCGGTCCCGCGCGAAGATCGCCAGTCCCAACAGGATGTAGACAGCAGAGACGCCGACGCGTTCGGCGAATGTGACGGACTCGGGCACCACCGCCCCGATGATGAACTGGGCCCAGAACAGCGTGAACAGCAGGATGGCCTCGCGCGTCGAGATCGACAGCGTGAGCAGAACCGCGAGCGCGAAGAACGACTGTGCCGCGGTGAGCAGCAGCTCCTCGCGCTGGTGCGCGTCGATCGGTAGGCCGTGCAGACCTCCCGCCGCGATGCTGAACACGATCGGCAACGTCCCGACCAACAACGTCCACTGGTTCACCTTCGACGAGACGAGCGTGCCCAGTCCGGCATTCGTGTTCAGCCTCCAGGCGTACAGTCCCGCCACGAGGAGCTCCGGCGCTTCCGAAGCGAGCGGCGCGAGCCACTGGATCAACAGGAACTCGCTGACGCCGAACTCGCGACCCGTATCCACCAGCGCCTCCGCGAACACCTCCGCAACCAGGAGGATCACCGTCGCCGAGAAGACGAACATCAGGATGACTGAGAGCCGCCGCTGGGGCGTGCGAAAGGTGCCGACCAGGCGTGCCGGCCCGACGAGATGTGGTTGCTCCGCCGGCGCTCGCGAGACGCGGATCGTGTATGCCATGAAGAGGGTCACGAGGATCGCGGCGTCGACCGGTGTGATGCTCTCCTTCAGTGGGAGCGTCAACGAGTAGATCGTCGCGATGCCCAGGAAGGTCACCTCGACGGCGTGTGAGCGCTCGAGCTGAACCTCGGTCATACGCCGCGGGCCTCGGCGGGACCGGTAGTACGCGATGAAGACGACGAGCGACCACCCGATCCCGATCAGCAGGCGGTTCGCGCCGGTCATGTTGGCGAGCGCGAGCGAGCATGCGCTCTCTCCCAGGTCGCCCGGCGGCTTGCACTCTCTTCCGAACTCGGCGAAGTCCTGGCCGCCGTTGAAGGCCAGCACGAAGTCGACGGCGTATTCGGGCAAGACGGCTATGAACGCGAGGACTGCGATGGCGAGGCCGGCGGAGATGTCGAGCTGAGCTACTTCCGCCGCCCATGACAGAACGAATGCCGCGCCGATGATTGCGAGACCGAACAGCAGTGCCTCGATCGGATGCGGAACGTCGGGGTGGTACAGCCGGAGGAGGATCCCGGGGATCGTGATGCCGATCGCGAGCCCCACGCCGAGGCCCTGGCGCCCGGGATGGACGTCCCGAAGCTCCTCGTCCGTCACGCGCGCGAACCTAGCAGAGGAGCTGCGCCACAGGGTTCTGAGGAGATCGGTGCGCTACGACAGGAGCTGCTGGTTCGGCGACGGCGGGATATTTGTTCGTTTCAACAGGCCGTCGCTCTCGAGGTCGCGCGAGATGGTCTGAAGCTCTGTCTGGTTCAGGTTGACGATGGAAGCGGTCCCGCTCATCCCCACGGACCCCGGGAGGACGATGTTCACGACGCGCTTGGGATTCACCGTCGTAGCTGTGAACGCGAGTGTCATCAACTCGTCGAGGGGCACGTCGCTCTGCGCGTTGCGAAGTCCGGCCCCGATCCACACGAGCAACCGGCTCGGGTCCTTCGTGAACTCGCGCTTCAGCTGCGCGAGGGCCGCGACCATCAACCTGCCCTGGTTCTCCGAACGGCCGAAGTCGCCCGACGGGAGTGCGTGGCGCGCTCGGGCAAACGCGAGCGCGTCGTCTCCGGTCAGCTCCTGGCGTCCGGCCGGGATGTTCGCCTCGGCGGCGGAGTCGACCACGCTGAACGGCACGTCCATTGTGAGCCCGCCGACCTGCGTGATCATCGCGTCGAAGCCCTGGAACCCGGTCAGCGCCCAGTAGTCCATCGTGATCCCGGTGAGATCCTCTACGGTCTCTAGCACGAGCTCAGGACCTCCGCTCACCATCGCCGCGTTGATCTTGGTGGTTCCGAAGCCGGGTATCGGCACGATGGCATCGCGCGGGAAGCCGACGATGGTCATCTTCGCCTTGGCCGGATTGATGGCGGCGATGTGGATCGAATCGGCACGCACCTCGCCGACCTCCTCCCCGGGACGCGCGTCGCTGCCGATGAGCAGGACAAAGATCGGCTCCGAGCCGTCGAGCACCGGAACGTGTTCCGCGTGTGCCTGCTCGATCTGGAACAGCGGCATCGCTCGCGCGGTCGTCGGACCCGACGTCGTCCCCACGGTCGAGCCGACAACCCACGCCGTGACGAGCGACACGGCGAGCGCGATCCGGCGAGCCCTGTGAACGCGAACTGCCACGCTAGCCCGTCGCTCCGGTTGCGCTCGGCGTCGCGCCGGACGGCGCCGGCGTCGGGGGCGTCGTTTCGCGGTCGTTGCGGAGGACGTCGAACGCGATGACCTTCCACCCGTCGCTTTCCCGCAGGAAGAGTTCGCCCGCACTCACGATGGCAACGAATGTCCCGTCGTTGAGCTCCGCCGTTGCGCGGAACCGCACGCTTGCCGTCACCGTGTCAGGATTGTTGTCGCGGTTGAACAGCACCGTGTAGGTGATCCCGCCGCGGTCGGGCGTGACGCGCTCGTATTGATCACCCGCGGTGGTTCCGAGCGTCAACACGTCCACGTTGCTCCGCGCGGTCGTCGCGGCGTCGGCATCGAACAGCGAGAAGAGCTCCTCGTAGTCGCCGCTCCGCCAGTTGGCCGGATCGAGGAACCCGTCAGTCCACAGCTCGTCGATGACCGGGGTGATGTCATCGGTGACCAGTGCCTCGGCCTCTGTCTTGAGCGCTTTGGTGTCAGCGTCGGCGACGACACGTTCGACACGCACTCGCCCGACTCGGAAGTCGAACGGCGGCGCCGCCTCATCGTCTTCGTCTCCACCGATGAGACCACCGCCGTTGCCTCCGGAGACGACGAAGAAGAGCACGACGCCTGCCGCGACGAGCGCGACGGGCACTAGCAGGGCGGCGAGGGGGAGGCGGCGCTTGCGGTTGCCGTTCCTGCGTTGCGCGCGGTTGGCGGTGACGGGCTGCGCGATACGACTATCGGTCAAAGCCCGCTGAGGGTATCGGCCGGACGCGGCCATCACAACCACCTCATCTCGGAGTAACCTGCACGGCGTTTCATGGAGGTGTGCCGGGAAGCCTGGTCGGCGGGGAGACGACCATGGCCTCGACCCAACCACCCGACCCGATCGCCGACGAGGGACCGCGCGCTCCATGGTCTCGCTCGCAGCGACCGTTTCCTCGTCGCGTGGTCCAACCGCTTCAGTCTTTCCTCGAGGAAGAGACGTCCTCCGGGATCCTGCTGCTCGCCGCCGCCGCGATCGCCCTCGCGTGGGCGAATTCGCCATGGAGGTCGACCTACGAGGACCTGTGGAGGACCGTCATCACGATTCGGTTGGGCGACTGGGTCCTCAGCGAGGACCTTCGGAACTGGGTCAACGACGCGCTGATGGCTCTGTTCTTTCTTGTCGTCGGTCTCGAGATCAAGCGCGAGTTGCTGACCGGCGAGCTCCGGCGACCCCGGGCGGCTGCCGTCCCGGTGATCGCCGCGATCGGCGGGATGGTGCTACCCGCCCTCATCTACCTCCTGTTGAACGCGACCGGCGACGGGTCCCGCGGATGGGGCATCCCGATGGCGACAGACATCGCGTTCGCTCTCGGCGTGCTCACGCTCGCGGCCCGGAGTGCTCCACCGAGCATGAAACCGTTCCTGTTGACGCTCGCCATCGTCGACGACATCGGGGCCATCCTGGTCATCGCGCTGTTCTACTCAGATGGCGTCAGCGTCACGGCGCTGCTCCTCGCGGCCGGGCTGGTCGCGTCGATGGTTGCGCTGCAATGGCTAGACGTTCGAGCCGGCGTCGTCTACGTGGGCCTTGGCATCGCCGTGTGGCTGGCGTTCTTCGAGTCGGGCGTCCATCCAACCATCGCCGGAGTGATCCTTGGAGCCGTCACGCCTTCGCGGCCCTTCCAGCGTCCACGAACGGTGAGCGACGAGGCGAACCGAACGGCCGAGAAGACCGTCGACGATCCCGAACCGCCAGACGCAGACGCGCCACAGTGGCTACGGCTGGCGTCCCTCACACGCGAAGCCGTCTCCCCGCTCGCTCGTGTGGAGGCAGCTCTTCACCCCTGGACGAGCAACGTCGTCGTCCCGGTTTTCGCGTTCGCGAACGCCGGCGTCGCGTTGTCGGCCGACGTGCTCGCGGACGCGGCGACGAGCACGGTGACGCTCGGCGTGATCCTCGGCTTGGTTGTCGGCAAGATCGTTGGGATCACGTCGGCGAGCGCGATCGCCGTCCGAACGGGGCTCGGAGTTCTCCCGGCCGGCTGCGGATGGCGCCACATCGTGGGCGTCGCCGCCGTTGCGGGGATAGGCTTCACGGTCTCGCTGTTCGTCGCCGACCTCGCGTTCGCCGATCCGACGCTCACCGGGCACGCGAAGGTCGGCATCTTCGCCGCGTCACTTCTCGCGGGAACGGCCGGCGTCGCGGTTCTTCGTCTTGGGCGGAGCTCGAGGAACTCAGAGGCCTCCTCGTGACGCGGATCTGGGCGCGCCGCCGACGCGGCCCTCTCTCTATAATTCGCCGAGTCCTGCGGCGTCGCGTCGCGTTCAACGAACCAGACCGAGGAGGTTCCGCTGTTGCACGGAGTGCTGGCCCAGGAGGGCGGCCCGCTCGAGGTCGTCTTCGGGGCGTTCGAGACCAGATCGCTCTGGATCATCTTGCTCATCTCGCTCGGCGCACTCGTCTTCGCCTACTACCTCGCCCGCCAGGTCCTCGCCGCGCCCGAGGGAACCGAGAAGATGCGGCAGATCGCCGGCGCCATCCAGGTCGGCGCGAAGGCGTACCTGAACCGCCAGTTCCGCACCGTGGGCATCTTCATGGCGCTGCTCACGGTGGTCCTGTTCTTCGCTCTTCCCGTAGCCGAGAGCGGGACGCACAGCGAGACCTTCATCCGCGTCGGTCGATCGCTCGCGTTCATCCTCGGCGCCGGGTTCAGCGCCCTCACCGGATACGCGGGCATGTGGCTCGCCGTCCGAGCGAACGTACGCACGGCGAACGCGGCGCGTGAAAGCGGTCTGCGCCGCGCGCTGAAGATCGCGTTCCGAGCCGGCGGTGTCGCCGGGATGTTCACCGTTGGGCTCGGCCTCCTCGGCGCGACGGTGATCCTGTTGATCTACAAGGAAGACGCGACAAGTGTGCTGGTCGGGTTCGGCTTCGGTGGCGCGCTCCTGGCGATGTTCATGCGCGTGGGCGGCGGCATCTTCACGAAGGCCGCCGACGTGGGCGCCGACCTCGTGGGCAAGGTGGAGAAGGGTATTCCCGAGGACGACCCGCGGAACGCTGCGGTGATCGCCGACAACGTGGGCGACAACGTCGGCGACTGCGCCGGGATGGCCGCCGACCTGTTCGAGTCCTATGAGGTCACGCTGGTCGCGTCGTTGATCCTCGGCGCTGCCGCCTACGCGGGGACCGAGGTCGGTGCGATCGCCGGCGTGATGTTCCCGCTGTTCGTCCGCGCCGTGGGCGTGATCACGTCGATCATCGGGATCCTCGCGGTGACGCCGCGGAGCGAGACCGAGCACGGCATGAAGGCGATCAACCGCGGTTTCTTCCTATCGGCGGCGGTCTCCGCCGTCGCCGTGTTCGTGATCAGCGGCATCTACATCGATGACTGGCGCCCGGGTGCCGCGGTGTTGTTCGGTCTCATCCTGGCGAGCGTGATCCAAGTGCTCACGCAGTACTTCACCGACACCAAGTTCAAGCCGGTGCAGGAGATCGCCGAGTCCACGCAGACGGGGCCGGCGACGACGATCCTGTCGGGGTTCTCCGTCGGGCTGGAGTCGACCGTGTGGGCGATCCTGGTGATCGCGGCGGTGATCACCGGGGCGTTCGTCCTCGGCGACAACGTGAGCGAGCAGCTCTACTTCATCTCGCTGACGGGCATGGGGATGCTCACGACCGTCGGCGTGATCGTGTCGATGGACACGTACGGCCCAGTGTCCGACAACGCGCAGGGCATCGCGGAGATGTCCGGCGAGTTCGAGGGTCGGCCCGCGCAGGTCCTGACCGGACTCGACGCGGTGGGGAACTCGACGAAGGCGATCACCAAGGGGATCGCCATCGCCACTGCGGTCATCGCCGCAACCTCACTGTTCGGTTCGTTCGCCGAGGCCGTTCTCGGTGCGCTCGGGGAAGAGGGCGTCTTCCCGATCAGCGTCGACAAGCCCGACGTACTCGTCGGCCTGTTGATCGGTGGCTCGGTCGCGTTCCTGTTCTCCTCGCTCGCGATCAGAGCGGTGGGCCGGGCCGCGTCGCAGGTCGTCGTCGAGGTCCGCAACCAATTCCGCGAGCACCCCGGGATCATGGAGTACAAGGAGCAGCCGGACTACGCCCGGGTCGTCGACATCTGCACCAAGACGTCGCTTCGCGAGCTGCTGACGCCGGGATTGCTCGCGGTGTTGAGCCCGATCATCGTCGGGTTCGCCCTCGAGGCCGAGGCGCTCGGAGCGTTCCTGGCCGGCTCGATCCTCACCGGGCAGCTCCTCGCCGTGATGTTCTCGAACTCCGGTGGCTCATGGGACAACGCGAAGAAGTTCGTCGAGGAGGGCCACTACGGTGGGAAGGGGAGCGAGTCGCATAAGGCAGCGGTCATCGGCGACACGGTGGGTGACCCGTTCAAGGACACGGCTGGGCCGGCGCTCAACCCGTTGATCAAGGTGATGAACCTCGTGGCGCTGCTCTTCGCTCCGGTCGTGGTCGAGCAGGCCGACAGCGAGCTTGTCCGGATCGTCGTCGTGATCGTCGCGGCGTTGATCGTGGGGAGCGCGGTCTGGGTGTCGAAGGCCCGCAAGTCCGAGCTCGTCGTGGAGACGGACCCCCCGTCGGAGCCGGCTCGCGAGGTCGAGAAGGTCTCCTAGGCACCGGACCGTGGGGTTCCTCGATCCCATCCGGCGGCTCTTCAGCCGGATGGCGGAAACGGACGAACAGCGCTACGCCGACGAGATCCAGACGTGGTCGGCCACGGTCCCCGGCACGGTCCGGATCCGCGACGCGACGACGCGATCGCGCGTAAAGGTCGCCGGCGTCGTGCGACGCATCACGATTCGGCCGCTCGAGGGCAGCGAGTCCCTCGAGGCACTGATCGACGACGGGACGGGCGAGGTGAACGTGGTGTGGATGGGACGGCGTTCGATCCCCGGTGTGAACCTCGGGACGCGCCTCGTCGTCGAGGGGGTCCTGGGAGAGCAGCGCTCTGAACGCCGACTGGTGAACCCGAAATTCGAGTTCAGTGGGTGACGTTGGCGCGCGGGTCGTCGCCCGTCGCCACGGGTTCTGACGCCGCCTCGGTTCCCGACTCCGCCTCGCCCACGACAGCCGCGCGAAGCGCAGCCTCCGCATCGGGCACCGACAGCGCGAGCACCTCGTCGCCGACCGTGATGACGGTCTCGGGCTGTGGGATCACGACGTGTCGGTCGCGAATGATCGCGACGACCGCCGCGTCCGGCGGCAGGCGAAGCTCGTAGAGGGGACGCCCCGCGTTCGGCGCGTCGGCGGGGACGGTCATCTCGACGATCGAGATGCCGCCTCGCTCGAGCGGCAGGAGCCGCACGAGGTCGCCCACCGATACCTCTTCTTCGACCAACGCCGTCAACAGGTGCGGCGGCGAGACGGCGGCGTCGACGCCCCACTGGTCGTTGAACAGCCACTCGTTGTCGGGGTGGTTCACCCGCGCGAGGACCCGCGGCACGCCGAACTCCTGCTTCGCGAGCAGCGACGTCACGAGGTTGTCCTCGTCGTCGCCGGTCGTCGCAACGACGACGTCGGCACTCGCTAGATCGGCCTTCTCCAAGACCCACGGCTCGCACGCGTCGCCGAGCATGAGGTCGACGTCTGGCGCCCACTCCCCGGCGGTCTTGAGGACCTCGGGCACCTGCTCGATGACGGTCACCGTGTGCCCTCGCTTGGTGAGGTCCGCCGCGAGATGCCTCCCGACGGCGCCCGCACCGCTGATCACCACGCGCACCTCAGTGTTCTCCCGTCTCCTCGAGCAGCGAGTCGACCTCCTCAACGGCGTCCTTCTGCACGATCAAAGCCGCGAAGTCGCCCTCCTGAAAGGTGCTTCCCCCGACGGGGATGTAGCCCTTGCCGCCGCGGTCGACGCCGGCCACGAGGACCTTGCCGTCGACGTTCAGCGACGAGACCTTCTTGCCGACGAGGTGCCGGGGGATCTCGATCCGCATCCGGAGCAGGTCGCCGCCGGCCAGCGCCTCTTTGATCTCGGTGTGTTCGTGGCTGAGCATCAACATGATCTGCTTCACGCCCCAGCGCGTCGTCGACACGGTGGGGATGTTCAGCCGCTCGTAGATGTCGGCGCGAAGCGGATCGTAGATCCGTGCGATGACCCGGGGCACGTGGTAGTACTCGCGCGCGACGCGGGCGGAGACGATGTTGGAGTTGTCACCGCTCGACACGGCGAGGAACGCGTCGGCCTCCTTGATTCCGGACTCCTCGAGCACCTCGCGGTCGAACCCGAGCCCGACGACCGTCCGCGCGTCGAACCCCGGAGGAAGTCGGTCGAACGCATGCGGGTTCTTGTCAATGACCGTCACGCCGTGACCGGCCTTTGCCAGCTCCTGTGTCAGCAGGATCCCGACGCGGCCGCACCCCATGATGATCACGTTCACGGCTCGGTAGCCTAACTCCGACAGCCCGGTGCCCACGCGGTCTGACGCCGCGTGGTCCTCATGCCGGGTCTTCCGGCTCCGGCTTCCACCGGTACCCCAGTCCTGACTCCGTGACGATGTACCGCGGCGCCGCGGGGTCGTCGCCGAGCTTGCGTCGCAACTGACGGACGTAGACGCGCACGTAGTGCGATTCGTCGGCGTACCGCGGACCCCATACCTGCTGCAGCAGCCACGAGTGCGTCAGCAGCTTGCCTGGATGCGTCGCCATTGCCTCGAGCAGGCGGTGCTCGGTCGGCGTGAGATGGAGCAGCTCACCGCGGAGCTTCACCGCTTCGCGGGCCAGGTCGATCTCGAGCTCACCGAAGCGGAGGACCGCCCTCGGCATTTCCCCGCTTGCTCTCCTCCCAACCGCGCGTATCCGCGCCAGGAGCTCCTCGATGGCGAACGGCTTGGTGACGTAGTCGTCGGCGCCCGCGTCGAGCGCCGCCACCTTTTGCTCCTGGCTGTCTCGAACCGTGAGCACGATGATCGGGACGTCTCGCCACGCGCGGGCCTGCTGGATGACCTCGTGTCCATCGATGCCCGGCAGCCCGAGATCGAGCAGAACGACGTCCACCTTCTCGTCGCGAAGGATATCCAGCGCGGTTTCGCCGTTCGACGCTGTGCGCACGTCGTAGCCGCGCCCCTTGAGGCTGGTGCGGAGCGCGCGGAGGATCTGCTCGTCGTCGTCGACGGCAAGCACATTCAGCGTCATCTCGCCGCGACTGGAAGCCGGAAGACGACCGTCGTTCCGCCGCCAGGCGTCCCCTCGATCCAGATCCGTCCGCCGTGCGATTCGACGATCGCGCGCGAGATCGACAGGCCGAGTCCGGAGCCGGTCGCCGAGCCCTGCTCTCCTCGCACGAACGCTTCGAAGACGCGCTCGCGCTCCTCGCTGGGGATGCCGGGCCCATGGTCCACGACGCGCACCTCGGCGGTGTCATGCCATCTTGCGGCCGAGATCGTCACCGCGCTTCCCGCCGGACTGAATTTGACGGCGTTCTCGATGAGGTTCGTCAGCACCTGGTCGATCTGGACAACGTCCATCGAGATCTCGGGAAGGTCGCCTCGGAGCATGAGGTGGATCCGGTGGTTGGCAAGGACAGCCTGAAGGCGTCCGACCACACCTTCGATGACGTCCTCGATCTCGCCGAGTGTTGCGTTGGGCGTGACGGCGCCGGCGCGGATGCGCGACAGATCGAGGAGGTTGCCGACGAGCCGGTTGAGCCGCTCGGCCTCGTGGCGGATCGTCTCGAGGAGCTCGCGCCGGTCGCCCGGCGTGAACCTCGCGCCCTCGTCGAGCAGGCTGGTGACCGACGCAGTGATCGACGCGAGCGGCGTCCGGAGGTCGTGTGTCACCGATGAGAACAGCGCGGCGCGCAGGCTGTTCGTCTCCGCATCCAGTCGCGCCTTCGACGCCTCGGACGCGAGTCGCATGCCCTCGAGTGCGAGCGCCATCTGGCTGGCGAACGTTCGCACGACGTTGCGCTCGTCGTCGGAGAGCCCATCCGCTTCGGCGTCATGGACCAGCACGATCTCGCCGACCTTGCGGCCGGCGGCCTCCATTGGCATGACCTCCGGAACGCCGGCCGCGGCGGCCGGGCGTTCAGACACCACCGGCTCGTCCGTGACGTCCGTTCGGATCTCGCACCGGACGATCCCGAACAGGTCGGTCACGGCCCGCGCGAAGCTCGCCAAAACGCCCTGCGGAGGTTCCCCCGACAACAGGCGCGCGCCGAGACGCTGCATCAACACGGCCTCGCGCTCGCGACGTTCCGCGCGCGCGCGTTGCGCGACCGCCGCTGAGAGCAGCGTGCCCACGATCACCGAAACGATCAGGAACGCGGCGAGCGCGACGAGATCCTCCGTCTTCGCCACGCTGAACGTGCCGGTCGGCTCCGTGAAAAAGAAGTTCAGCGGGAGGAAGGAGAGGATCGACGTGGCGAGCCCCGCGCGGAGCCCCGCGAACGCCGTCGCGCCGGTAACCGCGAGCACGTAGACCAAGGCGGCACTCGCCGTCGAAATGCCGCCGGGGACCGCCGCCAGCGACGTCGCAACCCCGGCAGATACGGCAGCGACGAGTAGCGGCCGGACGATCCCGCCGCGGCGAGTGCGAACGCCCAGACAGCGCATCAAACGCAAGCTTCCCGCCACGCCGTCTGCAGCACAACAGACGTGCGGGAGCTCGTGGCCGTCCTTACAAGTTCTCTACGGCCGGAGGCACGGCCCTTACACCTTCCTGACGCGTTCGCGTGCACGCTGAGAGCCATGATCGGTGTTGCGCTTTCGGCGGACCTTCTGACCGGCCTGGCCCTCGGCCTGTGCGTGGGGATGTTGGTCTCGCCCCTCCTCCGCGCCTGGCTGACCTGGCGCGAGTGGCTCGAGGCCTCACATGAAGCGGATCTGATGGGCGACGTCCTGCGACGGATGGACGCCGACGACGAGCGATCGCAGGTCGATCTGGAGCACGCGCCCAAGGCCGAGCCGAAGGGGCTCAGCGCCTAGGTGGCCGCTACGGCGACGGTGAAGCGCGTCCTCATCGGGCGCGCGATGGCGAGCCACAAGCTCGAGCACCAGCTCCTACCCAAGTCGCTCGCGCTTCCGGTCTTCGCCTCCGACCCGCTCTCCTCGAACGCGTACGCGACCGAGGAGATGATGCTCGTCCTGGTGACGGCGGGAGCCGGGGCGCTCGTGTACCGCATTCCCATTGCGTTGGCGATCGCGACGGTCCTGATCATCGTCATCGCCTCGTACCGGCAGACCGTTCGGGCGTACCCGCACGGTGGGGGCTCATACATCGTCGCGCGCGAGAACCTCGGGACGATCCCCGGACTCACCGCCGCATCGGCCGTGCTCATCGACTACGTACTCACCGTGGCTGTCTCGGTCGTAGCCGGCGTTCTCGCGGTCACCTCGGCGGTGCCTTCGCTCGCGGATCACAAGGTGCTCGTCGCGATCGGCTTCGTTCTCCTGCTGACGCTGGCGAACCTCCGCGGCGTTCGAGAGGCCAGCATCCTTTTCGCCGTACCGACATACGGCTTCGTCACGATCATCTTCGTGATGCTGGCGGCGGGCCTCGTCCGCTGCGTCAACGGATGTCCTATTGCGCCGAGCGCTTCGTTGCCGCTTGAGGCGCAAGCTGGCGTGAGCCTGTTCCTCATCCTCCGTGCGTTTTCCTCGGGATCGACGGCGCTCACAGGCGTGGAGGCGATCGCGGACGGCGTTCAGGCGTTCCGCAGGCCGCACGCGAGGAACGCCGCGACGACGCTCGCGGCGATGGGCGCCATAACCGTGACGATGTTCATCGGCCTCACCGTCATGACCGTCCTCCTTCACGTCAGGGTAAACGAGGAGATCGCCGAGTCGCGGTCCGTCTTGTCGCAGATCGGCGAGACGGTGTTCGGGCGCACCCTCCCGTACTTCGCACTGCAAGCGTTGACAGCCGGGATCCTGATCCTCGCGGCCAACACGTCGTACCAGGACTTCCCTCGTTTGTCCGCGATCCTGGCGCGCGACCGGTTCGCGCCGTCGCAGTTCAGGAACCGCGGCGACCGGCTGGTGTTCTCGAACGGTGTCATCGTTCTCTCGGTTCTGGCCTCGGCACTCGTCTACGTGTTCGACGCGAACCTCACCGACCTGATCCAGCTGTACGTCGTCGGTGTCTTCACGGCATTCACGCTGTCACAGGCCGGCATGGTCAGGCGGTGGCACCGCCTGAGGGAACCGGGGTGGCGCCGAGGCATGGCGGTGAACGCGCTCGGCGCGACGGCCACCGGCGTTGTTCTGGTGATCGTCGCCGCCACCAAGTTCGTCCACGGCGCGTGGATCGTGATCGCGGCGATACCCGTGCTGATCATGTTGCTGCTCGCCGTGAACCGGCACTACCGCATCGTCGGCCAAGCGCTTCGCGTCAAGGGGGTGTCACCGGCGGAGCGGGTCGCGAACACGTTCGTTCTTCTGGTGCCGGACCTCGACCTGGCGACCGCCGACGCTGTTGGTTACCTTCGATCGCTCCGGCCGGAGCGCGTCGTCCCCGTGTTCTTCGGAGATCCAAAGGACTTCGAACACACGTCCACGGCGTGGCCGTCGTTCGCTCCGCGGATGGGCGGCCTCACCGCCTTACCGGGGAACGGGAGTCGCGTCCACAGCCTTCGCACCTACCTACGTGCGCTCCATGGAGGTTTCGACGACTTCGTAACGGTCGTCGTTCCCGAGGAAGTTTCGAGCGACTCGCTCTTCAATCTGGTGCGACGACGTTCGCAGTTCTGGCTCAAGGTGCGTCTGCTGTTCGAGTCGGGTGTTGTCGTTACGAACGTCCCACTCGTACCCGAGGAGCGTCCGCTCGCGGCGGCACACGGCGAGCAACCGGTCGAGCCGCTCCGGAGTGTCGTCATCGTGCCCGTTTCGGCTGTTCACGCGGCAACGGCACGAGCGGTCGCCTATGCCACTTCGCTGAACGCTGCGGAGGTCGAGGCCGTCTACTTCTCGCTGGACCCGGAACAAGACCGAACGATCGCGGACGAATGGATGGACTGGAGGATGACGATCCCGCTGTCGATCGTGGAGGCGCCGTTCCGAGACATCACGAATCCGATGCTTGAGGAGATCCGCAAGTTCACGTCTCGCCCGGGCACGGTCGTGACCGTCGTGCTTCCCGAGCTCGTCGTGCGGCACACGTGGGAGCAGCTGCTCCACAACCAGACGGCGCTCTTCCTCAAGCGCCTGCTCCTGGTCGAGCCGAACGTGGTGGTCACGAGCGTGCCGTTCCACGCCCGCGCAGACTCCCGCTCATAGCGCGCGCGGCTCGCTCGGACGCTCCAGCTGAGAGGCGTCCTACAATCGATCGTCTTGGCGACGACGACGAAGCGTGGCACGACGCAGCCCGCCGGCATCCTGAAGCGGCTCGTCGTTGGGCGCGCGCTCGCGTCCCACAAGCAAGAGCATCAGCTGCTGCCGAAGGCGCTGGCGCTGCCGGTTTTCGCGTCGGATCAGCTGTCATCTGTCGCATACGCAACCGAGCAGTTGATGCTGGTGCTCGTCGTGGCCGGCGCCGCCGCGCTCACCTGGATGCTCCCGCTCGGCATCTGCATCGCGCTCCTCCTGGCCGTCGTCATCGCCTCGTACCGCCAAACATGCCGCGCGTACCCGCGGGGTGGCGGCTCCTACATCGTCTCCAAGGAGAACCTGGGAACGGTTCCCGGTCTGGTCGCCGCGGCCGCGATCCAGACGTCCTACGTCCTCACGGTCTCGGTGAGCGTGACGGCAGGTGCGATCGCCGTCACGTCCGCCGCGCGATCGCTGGTTCCGTACAAGGTGCCGTTGGCGCTCGCGTTCGTGCTGATCATCACGATCGCCAACCTACGTGGCGTGCGCGAGGCCGGAACGTTGTTCGCACTGCCGACCTACGGCTTCGTGGCGATGGTGTTCGTGACGCTGGCCTTTGGTTTCGTCCGATGCCTCGACGAGTGCCCCCAGGCGGACACGTCCGATCTGCCGCTCGAGTCCGCCGCAGGTCTCAGCGCGTTCCTGTTGCTCCGCGCGTTCTCGTCGGGGGCGACCGCGCTGACGGGGGTCGAAGCGATCGCCGACGGGGTCCAGGCGTTCCGGCGACCGCAGGCCAAGAACGCCGCCACGACGTTGGCACTCATGGGCGCCATGAGCATCCCGATGTTCCTCGGCATCACGCTTCTCGCTCGATTGCTCGAGGTACGGGTGAACGAACACGTCGCGGAAACGCGATCGGTGCTGTCCCAGATCGGGCTGACCGTGTTCGGTCGGACGGGGCCGTTCTGGATCCTCCAGGCGCTCACGGCCGCGATCCTCGTCCTGGCGGCGAACACGGCATATCAAGACTTTCCGCGTCTCGCGTCGATCCTGGCGCGGGACCGGTTCATGCCGTCGCAGTTCCGGAACCGCGGCGACCGGCTCGTGTTCTCGAACGGAGTGCTGTCGCTCACCGTGTTGGCGGGCGTCTTGGTTTGGCTGTTCCAGGGGGAGCTGAGCCGGTTGATCCACTTGTACGTCGTCGGCGTGTTCACGGCGATCACGCTGTCGCAGGCCGGCATGGTTCGGAAGTGGTTGCGGGAGAAAGGTCAGAACTGGCGATGGAACCTGACCATCAACGGCGTTGGCGTCACCGCGACCGGTGTCGTCCTCGCGATCGTCGCCATCACGCAGTTCGCGCTCGGGGCGTGGATCGTCATCGCGTCGATCCCGGTGATCGTCGGCATCTTCCTCGCCATCCGCACTCACTACGATCGTGTGGGGGGCATCCTTCGCGCGAAAGGGCTCACCGCCGACCGCGAAGCGGCGAACACGTTCGTTTTCCTCATCGAAGACCTCGACACCGCGACGCTCGATGCGATCAGCTACCTCCGAGCGCTGCGCCCCGAGGACGTCCGCCCGCTGTACGTCGGATCGCCGAGACGGTACGCGTCCGTCGCTGAGGGGTGGGAGGCGTGCGCGCCTCGGCTGGGCCGGCTCGAGCTGCTCGAGGGCGGCCATGAACGCCTCGTCCGAGCCCTTCGCCGGTACATCCAGGGCATCGTCCGCGGCCGCGGTGATTTCGTCACGGTCGTGATCCCGGAGGAGCTTCGGGGTCGGTCCTTGTTCCAGTTCCTGGTCAACCGAGACCCGGTCCGGTTGAAGACCGCGCTGCTGTTCGAGCCGGGGGTGGTCGTCACCGACGTGCCGCTCGTGCCCGAGGAGATGGAGATAGCCAAAGCGCACGCGGCTCATCCGGTCGAGCCGGAGCGGAACGTGGTCTTGATCCCGATGTCGGCGGTGCATGACGCCACCATCCGCGCCGTCATCTACGCGAAGTCGCTCAATCCAACGCATATGGAAGGGATGTTCTTCGTCTCGGATCCGGAAGACGTCGAGGGCGTCGTCGACGAGTGGCATCAGCGCAAGGTCGATGTCCCACTCGTTCTGGTCGAGGCGCCCTTCCGCGAGCTCGGCGAGCCGCTCCTGGCCGAGGTCCGCAAGTACACCGAGGACGGAGACACGATCGTCACGATCGTGCTGCCGGAGTTCATCCCGCGGCACTGGTGGGAGAACGCGCTCCACAACCAGACGGCGTTCTACTTCAAACGGATGCTGTTGTTCGAGCCGAACGTCGTGGTGACGGACGTGCCGTTCCACCTTCGCGCTCCCGAGGTCGCGAGCGTGGAGGGGTGATGGATCGAGACGCCGCGATCGCCCTGTGCCGGGAGAGATGCCTCAAGGAGACGACCGTTCGTCACCTCATCTCGGTCGAGGGCGTGATGCGAGCGCTCGCCCGGCGCTTCGGCGAGGACGAAGACCTGTGGGCGCTGACGGGCCTGTTCCACGACCTCGATCAGGACCACACCGGCGACGACGCGTCGAACCACGCGCGGATGGCCGCCGAGTGGCTCCGAGAGGCGGGCGTCGACGAGCGCGTGATCAACGGCGTGCTCGCCCACGCCTACCCCGAGTACCGGACCGATCGCATGTCTAAGGCGGTCGTGCACGCCGACGCAGTCGCAGGATTGCTCGTCGCTGCGGCGCTCGTTCGTCCGGAGCGGAGCGCCGGGATGAAGGTCCCGAGCGTGAAGAAGAAGCTCAAGGAGAAGGCGTTCGCGCCCGGGGTGAACCGCGACGAGGTCACGGGCGTCGAGGACGGCATCGGGCTTCCTCTCGACGAGTTCATCGCCGTGTCGATCGAGGGGCTGCAGGGCGTGGGGAAAGAGATCGACCTGTAACGCTTACGCCGATCGCGGTGTGCGCCCGCGATCGGTCGCCCGAAGGAACCGCGTCACCAGATCCCCCGGCCGCCGGTCGTCGAGCGGGCGAAACATCTCCTCGGGCAGGCGGTCGACCTCATACGTGTTGAGGAGCTCCTGGAGCACATCGTTCGCGGGGGTCGACCTGCCGACGGCCGTCGGCCGCCGCGAGTGTTCCGCGCACACCGGGCGGAGCCACGTTCCCCGCTGAACGACGCGGTCCGGCGCCGCCGGCATGCGCCCGCGCCACAGACACCACGCGCACACAAGCGCGAGTCGCGATGGGTACGCCTGTTCCGCGCGGTACCCCTTGGTGTGCTCGATCACGCGGCCCCACATGGCGACGCGACCGATCACGGCGGTGGATCGACCGGCGCGGGCGAGCCGCGCCGCATCCTTGACCGCGTGGATTCCGCACGTGCACCCGGGTTCTGGGCTGTGGTGCGACGCGGCGAGCTCCGGGTTGAACACCATGTACATGCGGGTGTGACTGCCGCTGCACGTGGCGCGGACCGGCTGGCGGGGCTCCCAGGCGGCGCGCGGCGTGGACGGCACGATGCGAAGGTCGCCGGTGGAGTTCCGCATAAGACGCCACGCGCGCCAACCCAGGATGGGCTCGAGCGACTGCTCGGCCTGGGGTGGGCGGAACGGGTTCTCCACGCGTTGGGCTCCTTCGTTCGAGCGTACGACCGGCGAGGGCGAACGGTTTGCCGGACGCAGACCGAGCGTTGGTGCGCTAGGGTTCCCTTCCAGTCCTTCCCCGGAGGCGATGCGCGTGAACGTTCGGCCCGCCGGGCCCGGTGACGTGGAGTTCCTGAAGAAGATGCTCTACGAGGCCGCGGCGTGGAACTCGGACTGGCCGCGCGAACGGATGATCGCCGCCCTCGCCGACCCCATGCTCGAGCGGTATCACCGTGAGTGGGGGCGCCGAGGGGACGGAGGAGTCATCGCCGAGCTCGACGGAGAGCCGGTCGGCGCCGCGTGGTACCGGCTGTTCACCGAGGAGGAGCCGGGCTGGGGGTTCGTCGACGAGAAGACGCCCGAGCTCGGGATCGCCGTCGCGCCGCTCCATAGAAGGAGAGGGATCGGGGAGACGCTCCTCCGCGCGTTGATGGTTCAGGCCCGGGAGGACGGGTTCCAGGCGCTGTCGCTGTCGGTCGCCGTGCACAACCGCTCGCGCATGATGTACGAGCGTGCGGGGTTCGAGCGCGTGAGCGAGGACGGCGAGTCCTGGGTCATGCGAGCCGATCTGTCCTAGCGTCGTTCGTCACGCGGGCTCTTCGGACGACTCCCGCGCCTGCTCCGCGATCGTTTCGGCCTCGGCGGCGCGCGCCACGAGCTCTAGCTCCTCCCGGCGGATCGTTCGGATCCGGCGCCACACGAACCACACACCGCCGACGAGGATGACCACGGCGATCCCCCACGAGAACGGGCGGAAGATCCGTTCGACCGTCTCCCACCGCCTGCCGAGGAGGTACCCGAGCCACGCCAGCAGCAGGCACCACGGAAAGCACCCCAGAACCGTGTACGTCGTGAAGCGCCAAAAGCCCATCCGGACCACGCCCGCCGGCAGGCTGATGAAGGTGCGGACCACCGGAAGGAGCCGACCGAGGAATACGGCGAGCTCGCCGTGGCGCTCGAACCAGTCGTGCGCCCGGTCGACCTCGTGGGGGCGGATCAACAGGTACCGACCCCACCTGTGGATGAACGGACGCCCTCCCGCGTACCCGGCCCAGTAGGCCAGCCACGAGCCCACGAGGTTCCCGCCGGTCCCGGCCAGGGTCACCAGCCACAGGTCGAGCTGCTGCTCCGGCGCCAGCGCCGAGGCCGTGACCAGCGCCCCGCCGAACAGCATCGTCACCTCGGAGGGGATCGGAACGCACGCCGATTCAAGGACCATCAGGGCGAAGATCGCCACGTAGCCGTACCTGGCGATCTCCTCGGTGACGAACGAGTTCAAGATGGCGAGCAGCGACAGCCTCCGCGCCGCTGGGAATGCGGCGACCCTACCATCGCGTTCATCGGACAGGTTCGGCCGCGGCCGGAGTTGCCTCCCGGGACATCTCCCGAGACCTCTTCCGAGACCTCAAGAGCGCTTCCCGGGTTGACGACGGGGTACTGGTACCCTCGCCGCGGAGGCCCCTGGAGGTAGCCGGCCTCCATCCTCCAAAAGAAACGGACGTGATACGCGCATGGCAAAGACCCTGGTGGTCGTGGAATCGCCCGCGAAGGCGAAGACCATCGAGAAGTACCTGGGCCCGGACTACGCAGTCCGTGCCTCCTACGGCCACATCCGCGACCTGCCCAAGAGCGACCTCGGCGTGGACGTCGATCGGGGCTTCCGCGTCACCTACGAGGTCCCCGAGGATTCCAAGAAGCACGTCACGGCGCTGAAGAAGGCCCTGAAGCAGTCGGAAGAGCTCGTCCTGGCGACCGACTACGACCGCGAAGGCGAGGCGATCGCCTACCACGTGGCCGATCTGCTGGGGCTCGATCCGGGTGAGGCCAAGCGCGTCACGTTCACCGAGATCACCCGTGACGCGATCCTGGAGGCGTTCCGCCACCCGCGGGAGATCGACCTGAAGCTGTTCGACGCCCAGGAAGCCAGACGCGTACTCGATCGACTCGTCGGCTACAAGATCTCGCCGATCCTGTGGCGCCGGGTCCGCCCGGGGCTTTCCGCCGGGCGGGTGCAGTCGGTCGCCGTTCGTCTGATCGTGGAGCGCGAGCGCGAGATCCGGGCGTTCCAGGCCGTCGAGTACTGGAGCGTGGACGTTCGCCTCACGCCGGATGAGGACGACCACGTGTTCACCGCGCGGCTGACCCAGATCCCGGAGGGCAAGCTCGCCGCGAGTCCCGACAAGAAGGGGATCGTCCTCTCGAACGAGACGGATGCGGCAACGCACGTCGAGCGTCTCCGGTCCGCCGGCTATCGGGTGGCGAACGTCGAGCGGAAGGAGCGCAAGCGCTCGCCGTCACCGCCGTTCACGACGTCGACGCTGCAGCAGGAAGCCGCGCGGAAGCTGAGCTTCACGGCGCGCAAGACGATGACCATCGCGCAACGCCTGTACGAGGGCGTCGACCTTCGCGGCGAGGGGACGGTTGGCCTCATCACGTACATGCGAACGGACTCCGTGAACCTCGCCGAGAGCGCGATCCGCGAGATCGGGGAAGTCATCAGGGGCGAGTTCGGGGAGCTATACATGCTGTCCGAACCGCGTCGCTACAAGACCCGTTCCCGGAGCGCGCAGGAGGCGCACGAGGCGATCCGCCCGACCTCGGTGCTGCGGACGCCGGATCGCCTCGCCAGCACGCTCGACCGCGATCAGCTGCGGCTCTACACGCTGATCTGGCAACGAACGGTCGCCACGCAGATGGCGGAAGCGCGGTTCAACCAGGTCGGCGTCGACATCGAGGCGACTCCTCAGTCGGGTGGTGCGACATACGGACTGCGCGCGACCGGACAGACGCTGATCTTCGACGGGTTCATCCGCGTGTACACCGAGGGGCGCGACGAAGGCATCGACGAGGACGCCGAGAGCCGCCTACCCGAGCTCACAGCGGACCAGCTCCTGCGGATGCTCGAGGTGCTACCCGAGCAGCACTTCACGCAGCCGCCGCCCCGATACACCGAGGCGTCGCTCGTGAAGACGCTCGAGGAGCTCGGCATCGGGCGCCCGTCGACGTACGCGTCGATCATCTCGACGATCCAGGACCGTGGATACGTCCGGCTGGAGGATCGCCGTTTCTACCCCGAGGACGTCGCCGAGGTCGTCACCGACAAGCTCGTCGAGCACTTCTCCGAGATCGTCGACGTGAACTTCACGGCCAAGATGGAGCAGGAGCTCGACGAGATCGCCGAGGGTGAGGCGAAACGCGCGGGCGTATTGAAGGAGTTCTGGGTGCCATTCGCCGAGGACCTCGAGCGCGCCGAGGAGAAGTTCGAGCGCTACGTCGAGGACCTCGACGAGGAGTGCCCGCGGTGCATAGAGGAGGGGCGGCGTCCTCCGGGCCGCCTGCAGATCCGACTCGGTCGGTACGGCCGATTCATCGGGTGCTCGCGGTTCGCCGAGGAGGACGGTGGATGCCGCTACATCCGCAACATCAACGGCGAGGAGCGCCCCGAGCCGGAAACGCTCGACGAGAGGTGCCCGGAATGCGGGCGTCCGCTCCAGCGCAAGGTCGGCCGGTACGGCCCGTTCGTCGGCTGCTCCGGGTACCCGGAGTGCCGCTACATCAAGAAGGACCCGCCGAAGAGTACCGGGGTGACCTGCCCGCAGTGCAAGCGCGGCGAGATCGTCGAGAAGCGCACGCGATTCGGCATGTTCTTCGGGTGCGACCGCTATCCAGAGTGCGACTTCGCCGCCAGCAATCCGCCGGTAAAGGATCGTCCGTGCCCCGAGTGCGGGTCGCTCCTTCTGGAACGTCCCAAGAGCTACCGTTGCTGGAACTGCGGGGCCGAGCTGGACAAGGCGTTCAACGTGAAGAAGCACGGGGATCCGGAGGCCGAGGCGGCCGCGCGCGCGGCGAAGGCGGCAGCGCGTGCGGAACGCGCCAAGTCCCGCTCCGCGAAAACCGCGGCCAAGCGCTCGACCGGGAAGCGCTCGACTTCCAAGCGGTCGCCGGCCAAGCGGACGTCGCGCAAGCGCACGTCGAGCGGCGCGACGGCGGCGAGCGCGGCCTCCCCCGACGTCGACTCCACCGGGGGCAGCGGGGGGTAGCACAGTGAGCGAAGCGAACGTTGTGCGGACCCCCGCAACATGAGGGGGCAGCGGGGGGTAGCACGGTGAGCGAAGCGAACGTTGTGCGGACCCCCGCGACATAGAGGGGTAGCCGGAGGTGTCGACGAGCTTCGCGGATGAGGTCGCCGCGCTCCGTGGCACCCGGCCCGCGACCCTCAAGGATCTCGTCACCAACACCCAGTTCTCCAGGCTCCTCATCGCGCAGACGGTCAGCTCGTTCGGCGACTGGGTCGGCTTCGTCGCGGTGACCGCGCTCGTCGCGAGCAAGGGCGGGGGCTACGCCGTAGCCGGCGTGATGGTCGCGCGCCTGCTGCCGGCGATCCTGTTCGGACCGCTCGCCGGCGCGCTCGTCGACCGGTTCGACCGCAAGACGCTCATGATCGGATCCGACATCGCGCGCGGCGGGCTCTATGTGGTGATGCCATTCCTCGGTCCGTTGTGGGCGATCTATCTGATCTCATTTGTCATCGAGTGCTTCTCGCTTTTGTGGACGCCCTCGCGCGACGCTTCGCTGCCGAACCTCGTGCCACGACGTCAGCTCGGCAACGCGACATCTCTCGGGCTGGTCACGACGTACGGCACGTTGCCACTCGGCGGCCTCGTGTTCGCGTTCCTTTCTGGCGGTTCAGATCTGCTGCCATGGCTCCAGGACAATCCGACATCGCTCGCGCTGTGGCTCGATGGCGCGACCTTCGCCGTCTCCGCCTCGCTGGTCTCGCGGATCCGCATCACCTCCCCCGCGCCGGCCCGCGTGGGGAAGTTCGAGCTGTCGCGCGTGGGGCGTGACATCGTCGACGGCCTCAAGTTCCTGCGCGAGAGCACGCTCGCATCGGCCATGACGCTCGGCATCGTGTCGGCGTTCAGTGCCGTCGGCGCGGTGCTCGCGCTCGGGCCCATATTCGCCCGAACGCTCGGAGCGGGTAACCCCGGGTGGGGAATCCTGGTGACCTCGTTCGGCATCGGCATGGGTATAGGGATGGCGTCCTCGAACAAGGTGGTCGAGTTCGTGGAGCGAGAGTTCGTCTTTGTCTGGTCGATCATCGCCGCCGCCGCGATGTTGTTCGTGCTCGCCTTGATCCCCGGCATCGAGCTCGCGGCGGTGATGACGGTCGTGCTCGGTGCCTTCTGCGGGTCTGCGTGGGTCAGTGGCTACGTTCTCTTGCAGGAGAACGTCACAGACGAGTTCCGTGGAAGAACGTTCGGATCGCTCACGGTGCTGTCGCGGCTGGGACTCTTCCTGTCCCTCACGGTGTTTCCGATCATCGCGTCGGCGATCGGCGAACATGACGTCACCATCGCGGACCGCCGGATCGACCTGTCGGGCACGCGCGCCGCGTTGGCGCTTGCGGGGCTCGGCGCGGTGCTCGCCGGCGCGTTCACGCGACGCGGTTTGCGCCGGTTTCGCGTGACGAGGCCACAACCGCTCGGATTGGTGCCGAAGCTCAAGCGCGCCCCCGCGGCGGGGCTGTTCGTCGCGTTCGAGGGCGTCGAGGGCGCCGGTAAGGGCACGCAGATCCGCCTGGCGCAGGAGTGGCTCGAGGAGCAGGGTGCCGACGTGCTCGTGACTCGGGAGCCTGGCGGGACCGAGGTCGGCGAACAGCTCAGGAAAGTGCTGCTCGGTCATGACACGGGACACCTCGAGCCGAAGACCGAGGCGCTGTTGTTCGCCGCGAGCCGCGCACAACTCGTCATGACGGTCATCCGTCCCGCGCTCGCGGAAGGGAAGGTCGTCATCGCCGACCGGTATATCGACTCGTCCGTGGCATACCAAGGGTGGGCGCGAGGCCTCGGCGAGCAGGACGTCTTGACCCTGAACGTGTGGGCGACGCAGGGCCTGTTTCCCGATCTGGTGATCCTCCTGCACCTGGAGCCCGAGGCCGGTCTCCTGCGCTCGCTCGAGGAGCCGGACCGGATCGAGATGGAGGGCGGAGACTTCCACGCCAAGGTCGCGGACGCGTACCTTCGCATCGCAGAGGAACATCCCGAGCGGTTCGTCGTCGTCGATGCCGACGGGCCGCCGGAGCAGGTTCACGACAAGGTCGTCGAGGCGCTGAAGCACGTGGTGAAGGAGCGTGAGGAGAACGCAGACTGAGTTTCCCGTCCTGGATCGCGTCCCCGGACAGGAGCGGGCGATCGCCTTCCTCCGCCGGGCGGCCGAACGTCCGCACCATGCCTACCTGCTCGCCGGTCCCGAGGGCGGCGGGAAGACGCTCGGCGCCCGCGCCTTCGCGGCGGCGCTCCTGTGTCACGTCGGCGGCTGTGGCGACTGCCGCGATTGCCGTCTCGCGCTCGCCGACAAGCACCCGAACCAGGTCGTCGTCGAGCCGGAGGGGCGCGACATCCACGTCGACACGGTCCGTTCGGATGTCTGGCACCCCGCGTACCGAACCGCGCCCGAACCCGGACGCAAGGTGTTCGTGATCCGTGAGGCAGATCGGCTGAACCTCGCGGCGGCGGACGTCCTGCTGAAGATCCTGGAGGAACCGCCCGCGGACACCGTGATCATGTTGCTCTCGGCTCGTCCGGACGAGCTTCCCGAGACGGTCGTCTCACGTTGTCACGTCGTGTCGTTCCTTCCGCTGTCGGAGCGATTCGTCTCGGACGCGCTTCAAATGGAGGGCATCGACGCGGAACGCGCCGGGCTGGCCGCTCGGCTCGCCGGGGGGAACCTCGGTCGAGCGCGCAGACTCGCTGCGGAGAAGGACGGGCTCGCGTTCCGCGATGTCGCAATTCGCGCGGTCGATCTCGCCGGCGCCGGCCCGGGGGGCGCGCTCGAGGCAGCGGAGCTCGTCCTGGCGGAAGCCGAGCGCTACAAGAAGGACGTGGCAGACAGTCAGAAAGACGATCTGCTGCCGTTCCTCGACGAGCGAGGCCGGCCAGAGGACACCTATCGGGCGGCGATCCGCAGGATCGAGGAGCGTCACAAACGACAGGTGCGCCGGGCCGAACGCGACTACGTCGACCGCGTCCTGCTCGCCGTCTCGGCCCTCCTGCGCGATCGGGTCGCGGCCGTGGTGGGAGGCGGATCGGAGGTCCTGATGAATCCTGACGTCACGCCCGCCATCGCGTCGGTCGCGGGTTCGGCAGGTGGCGTCGCCGCCGCCGAGGAGGCTCGGGCCGCCCTCGCCGAGGATGTCAACCTGAACCCCCGGCTGGTCTTGGAACAGGCGTTCCTGCGGCTCGCGTCGGCCGGCTGACCGGCCTCTGCGCGGTAGCACGGCGATGCAACTGTGGTGTTGGCATCACTGTCGCTGGGCTCGTCCCGTGCGACGCTAGACCGTGGAGGAAAGCGCGATGCCCGTTCGTGTGCTGATCGTGGACGACCAGGAGCCGTTCCGTATGGCGGCGCGTCTGGTCGTCGAGGCGACGGAGGGGTTCGACGTCGTCGGCGAGGCCGACACCGGCGAGGATTCCGTCGCGCTTGCGCGCGAGCTCACGCCGGACCTCGTCCTCATGGACGTGAACTTGCCCGGGATCAACGGCCTCGACGCCACACGCCAGATCCTCGACGGGCAGAGTGAGCCCGTCGTCGTTTTGTTGCTGTCGACGTACGAAGAAGAGGAGTACGCACCCCGCGCGGCCGAGTGTGGGGCGGCCGCCTACATTCCCAAGGCCGTCTTCGGTCCCGACCGGCTCGAGTCCGCCTGGGCGGCGGCGAAGCCTTCGTAGTTCGATCCGCCTTCTCCCACGGGAACCCTTCCCTGGACCGTCGTGCCGGCTCCGGGACCGCTCTTGATGTCGAGCGACCCGCCGATCGCGTCGACGCGATCGGTCATCCCTTGCAAGCCCGTCCCGCCCGTTACTGTCGTTGGGTCGAATCCAACGCCGTCGTCGCGAACAGCGAAGACGAGCTCGTCGCCGTCGCGACGGAGCTCTACGTCGATCTTCGTCGCAGATGCGTACTTCGCCACGTTGTTCAATGCCTCGAGGACACAGAAATAGACCGTGGCCTCGACGTGCTGGGGGTATCGGCCGACGCCGTTCGGGCTGACGCGGATCGGTACGCTCGACCGTCGCGCCTGCGCCTCCAGCGCCGCAGCCAGGCCCTGATCCTGCAACAGCGGCGGGTACACGCCCCTCGCCAGATCGCGGAGCGTATCGAGCGCATCCGTCGTCTCTGTCTGGAGCTGAGCGAGGAGCTCGTGCGCCTTCGCCGGATCGCGATCGATCAGCGTGTCGGCGAGCCGGATCTTCACGGACAGCGCGACGAGCTGCTGTTGTGCGCCGTCGTGGATGTTCCGTTCCAGCCGGCGACGTCCCTCGTCGACCGCGGCGACGATCCGGCGCCGGGACTCACGCAGTTCCTCGATCAGCTTGACGTTCCGGAGCACGAGGCCCGCCTGCGACGCGAGGTCCCGGATCAGCCGTTCCTTTGACGGGTTCATCGGGTCGTTCGCCGGCATGGAGACGGCAAGCGCTCCGAGCAGCTCAGTTCGGTCGCGCACCTCGACAGCCGCGTCGGACGCGAGCGATGGGAGGACGTCACCGGTCAGCGAGATGGCGCGCGGTTCGTCCCCCGTCGGCGAGACGGCGGCTGGTCGGAGCTCGTCCCCGACGCGGAGCCAGACGGTGGCCCGGCTCGCTCCCACGGCATCTCGCAGAATCCGGGCCATCCGTGGAAGCACGTCGTCGGCTTCGTAGGCGCTGCCGACTCGCGTCGAGAACTCCGAGAGGATCTCGTACGGCGTCGCCCGCCGTCCGTACACCACCCGATCCGCGATCCTCCGCGCCACGCGGAGCGACGGCCAGAACGAAACGCCGATCACGGCGGCGGCAACGACCGCCGCGGTGTCGCTCCCGCCCGCGAGCGAGCCGATCACGACGGCGACGACGACGAAGACCGCGGTGAGAAGCGCGGCGACGGTCGCGTAGAGCACCGTCTTCTTGACGACGACGTCGAGGTCGTAGAGGCGATACCTGAGGACCGCGACGCCCATGGCGACGGGGATGCCGATGCCGATCATCGAGAACGCCGCGAGGAAGAAGGCTTGGGCGAGGACGGTGTCGCCGAAACCCTCCCCGACAACGAGCGCGACGAGCAGGCTGGTCACGATCAGTGCGGCGGTGGTGCCGGCGACGTAGGCGAGCCAGCGGATCTGCTGTCGTTCCTCGCCACGCGATCGTCGGTATCGGAGCACGAGTGCCGCGAGGGACAGTGGAGCGATCACCAGCAGGCCGAGGCCGGCCGTCACGCCGACGATGTCGGCCAGCGGCTCTAGCGCATCCACGCCGAGCGGGTTCGAGACGGACGACGGCAGACCGGCGTCCTCGAGCGCCATCGGCGAGAGCGCATAGCCCACGACGAACAGCGCGATGAATGTCACCGCCACTGGCGGAAGGAAGCGCCACCGCGGCGTCGGCACGCGACCGGTCGGGTAGAGCGCCGCGAGGAGACAGATGCTGACGATGATGGGGAGCCACAGCATCTCCGACAGCAACGCGGCGAAGCTCCCCAGTGGCACCGCGCCGGGATGGGTCACGAACGCGTAGGTGCCGTACTCGCCGGTCACGCCGGTGAGCGCGAAGGCCAGGCCGATCCCCATCATCAACCATCCGATGACGTTGCCCCTGGCACGCGAGGCGAGGATCGCTCCGACCGTCGAGTACCCCACGACCATGGCTGCGGCGAAGGGCACGAACAGCACGTCGTCTTGCCCGAATCCGTTCAGGATCGTGAACGTGATCGCCGCCGCCAGCGCGAGGATCGCGATGGTCCACACAACCCACGGCGCGCGCGCACGGGTGGTGTCTCCGACGGCGGCCGCCTCTGCAACGTTCACGTAGGGATGCTGACACCCGACGACCCCCGCTCCAAGGGGGGCGACCCGCCCATTTGTGTGCCCGAACCACACCCGCGCCGTGGTGGTGGCACCCCCCCGAGGTTGTGGTGGGTGCGCCGTCGTAATGGGGGTCGGACGGACCTACGGTGGGCCGGTCGCAGAGGAGGACTCAGATGAAGAAGGTCCTGGTCGGGACGGATACGACGGCGTCGGCCGACATCGCCGTTCAGGCCGCAGCCGAAATCGCTCGTGTCGCCGGCGCCGAGCTGTTGGTCGTGCACGTCCGGTCGAACGGCGCGTCGCACGACGCCGCGGATCCGAGGAAGGCCGCGGATCCAGACCGATACCTCACCGACATGTCGCGGCGGTTCCCGAACGTGGACGTTCGAACACGAGCCGAGAACGGCGCCGCCGCCGACCGGCTCGTCGAGATCGCCGAGGCCGAGCGCGTCGACACGATCGTGCTGGGCAACCGCGGGACGCACGGTTCGTGGTGGCGCGTTCGTGACAGCGTTCCGAACATCGTCCTGCGGCACGCGCCGTGTTCGGTGTTCATCGTCGACACGCGGAGGGCGCAGTGACGCTACGCGTGGTCGCTCTCGCGGAGGAAGGCGAGCACCGCCATCACGCGTCGGTGCACGTCGGGCTCTTCCGTGAGAGCGAGCTTGTGGAACAGCGAGTTGATGTGCTTTTCGACGGCGCGCTCGGTGAGGAACAGTGCCTTGGCGATCGATGCGTTGTTCTTGCCTTGTGCCATCTGCTCGAGGACCTCGCGTTCGCGGTCGGTCACGTTCGCGAGCGGCGAGTGCGCCATCTTCTCTTTGGCGGAGACGAGCGACTCGACGACCTTCGGATCGAGGACCGAGCCGCCCTTCGAGACCTCGTTCAACGCCCGGACGACCTCGTCGAGGTCACTGACGCGCTCCTTCAACAGGTAGCCGAGCCCGGCGGCGCCGTCCTTCAACAGTTCGTAGGCGTACTCCTCCTCTGCGTACTGCGACAGGACGACGACGCCGACACTCGGATGCTCCTGGCGGATCCGCTTGGCGGCGTCGATCCCCTCGGTCGTGTTGGTCGGGGGCATCCGGATGTCGGTGAGGACGGCCTCCGGGCTGGTCTCCTCGACCTGGGCGAGCAGCTCGTCGAACGAAGCAGCGGTGCCGACCAGATCGACGGAGCCGGCGTGCTGCAGGAGCGCTGCAGTCCCCTCCCGCACGAGGTAGTTATCCTCCGCGAAGACCACGCGGATCATGGGCGGATGGTACATGCGGCCATCCGCCGGAGGGGCGCCGCTTGAGCATTCGGGTCGTCCTCGGCGAGGACAATGTGCTGGTACGCGAAGGCGTACGCGCGCTGCTGGATTCGTACGACGACGTGGAGGTCGTCGGTGTGGCGGCGGACGCGCCGTCGCTACTGCTCGCGGCCCGTGAGCACCAACCGGACGTCGTCGTCACCGACATCAAGATGCCTCCTAACTTCCAGCTGGAGGGCATCGACTGCGCGCACTCGATCCGCGACTCGCACCCAGGGACAGGGGTCGTTGTCCTCTCCGCCCACGACGACGAGGCGTACGCGATCGCGCTCCTCGGCAAAGGCCAGAGCGGGCTGGCCTACCTGTTGAAGGACCGAATCTCGCAGGGCGACGAGCTCGTCAAGGCGATCCGGGAGGTCCACGCCGGCGGGAGCGCGGTCGATCCGGTCATCGCCGAGCGTCTCTCGGGACGAGGGGACACGGGCGAACACGATCGCGAGCTGCTCGAGCTCATGTCGCAAGGCCTCGGCTACGCCGAGATGGCCGTGCGCCTCGGCACGACCCAGGAGGCCGTTGACCGCCGGGTGACGAAAGTCTTCACCACGATGGCGGCGAGCGCCGGAACCGGCGAGGCGAGCGCCGTCGACGATCTGAAGCGTCTGCACGCCGCGGTCGTCCAGAAGGAGATGGCCGCGAGCGCGTTCCGATCGTTCGTTCCGGAGCAGGTCGCGGTGAAGCTCCAGGCCACCGGCTTGACCTCGCTCCGCGAGGAGCTCGAGGCAACGATCCTGTTCTCCGACATCCGTGGCTACTCGACGCTGGCCGAGCGTCTCTCGCCCGGCGAGGTCGCTGAGGTCGTTGGCCGACACCTTTCCGCGATGGCGGAAGTGATCATCGACCTCGGAGGGATGGTCGATCAGTTCGTCGGCGACGCCGTCATGGCCGTGTTCGGTGCGCCGGACCCGGTCGAGGATCACGCCGTCCGGGCGATCACGTGCGCGCTTGCCATGCAAGCACGGCAGGCGAGCCTGAACCGTGAGGCCGACGAGGATGGTCGCCCGCACGTCACGATGGGCATCGGCATCAACACGGGTCGCGTCGTCGCTGGAACCGTCGGCGGCGCTGGTCGCCTCGAGTACACAGTTGTCGGCGACGCCGTGAACATAGCGGCGAGGCTGCAGTCCGAGGCGGCCGCAGGCGAGATCGTCGCGAGCGAGAGCACAATCGCAGCGGCCAGCGACATCGACGTCGAGCCGATGGGTCCGCGGCACGTCAAGGGACGCGAAGGGCCCGTGGAGGTCTACCGCGTCGTCTCGGATTCGGTTTCGACGTGAGGGCGCGCACCGCAGCACCGGCATCTCATGCGCTCCGAGCGCCGGCGAAGTGGCCGTGGTTCGCGCTCGCGATATTCCTAGCCATCGCCACGGTCTCCATGGTGGGAGTCGTCGCGAACGAGGAGTCGATCTCCGAGCAAGTGCCGTTCATCGTTGCGTTCTCGCTGTTCGGGATCGTTGGTGCGCTCATTCTCAGCCGCCACCCGCGCAACCGGATCGGGGGCTTGCTCCTGTACGGGTCGTGTATGACCGCCGTCTCCTTTGGTGCAGGAGAGCTCGGCACCTATCTCCTCGAGAGTGGCGCGACCGGAGGTGCCCTGCTGTCCGCCCTCTTTGTCATCTCTGGCTTGGGCTGGTTGTTCGGCATCATCCCCGTGCTCATCCTCATCCCGCTGCTGTTCCCAGACGGGCGGCTGCCGTCCCCTCGATGGGCTCCATTCCTCTGGGTTTGCATCGCAGCAATCGTTTATCTCTTCGTCGGCCTCGTTTTCGGGGAGCGGCTGCTCACCGGCTCAACCGAGGACATCGTGATCGAGAACCCGCTGTACATACCGCTGTTCGGCGGTATCGGAGTCAGCGACATCGTCGTTTTCGTGTTGCTGCTCGCCTGTATCGGTGGCTCGGTCACGTCGCTCGTGATGCGGTTCCGCCGATCACGTGGAGTGGAACGCCAGCAGATCAAGTGGGTGGCTCTCGCGCTGCTCCTTGTCCCGTTGTCATTCGTCCTGTCGGTGCTGCTGCCGGCGTTCGGTGTGTCCCCGTTCGTGGCAGACTCCATCATCAGCGGTCTCGCATTCACCGCGATCCCGCTGTCGATCGGAATAGCCGTTCTCCAATATCGGCTGTTCGAACTCGACGTCGTCGTCAAGAAAGCGGTTGTCGCCGGCACGCTCGGTGTCTTGACCATCGCCGTGTATGCCGGCGTCGTCGGCCTGCTCGGCATCATCACGTCCGAAGGCCGGAGCGCGGCGACCGTTTTCATTGTGGCGCTCGTGCTCGGGATCGCGTTTCGTCCCGTTACTCGAATCGCGCGGCGACTTGCCGACAGGCTCGTCTATGGAGTTCGCGCGACGCCGTACGAGGTACTGACCGAGTTCTCTGAACGCGTCGGCGAGGCGTATGCGACAGAGGACGTCCTTGGCCGGATGGCGCGAATCCTCGGCGAAGGCGTCGCCGCGCAGAGCGCGCGCGTGTGGTTACACGTCAGCGGGGAGCTGCGTCCGGCCAGCGCGTGGCCGTCCGACGCCGCGCCCCGGGTGGCGGTTCCCGTCATTGGCGAGCGTTTGCCGGAGATCGAAGGCGAGACCGCCGTCGAGGTCCGCGACAAGGGAGAGCTGCTCGGCGCGCTTTCGGTGGCGACGAAGGCGAGCGAACCCATGACCGTAGCGAAGGAGCGGCTGGTACGAGACCTGGCGTCGCAGGCCGGGCTCGTCCTTCGCAACGTTCGCCTCGTCGAGGAGCTTCGAGCCGCGCAGCGCCGGATCGTCGCCGCCCAAGACGAGGCGCGACGGCGTCTCGAACGGAACATCCACGACGGCGCGCAGCAACAGCTGGTCGCGCTCATCGTGAAGCTCCGCCTCGCCGAGTCGCTGGTGGCGAAGGATCCCGCGAAGACAGAGGCGATGCTCCAGGACGTTCAGAACGAGACGCAGACCGCGCTCGACGACCTCCGCGATCTCGCGCGCGGGATCTACCCGCC